>JAATFY010000232.1 GCA_015654915.1 Rhodospirillales bacterium | reverse complement strand
GTCTTCTTCATCCAGGCCGCCTTCAACATGTGGCAGGACTGGTCGTCTTCCCGCGTCATGGCTTCCATCAAGACTATGCTGCCCGAGGAGTGCCTCATCGTCCGAGAGGGTAACCAGGTCACCGTCGCTGCTCAAGACGTCGTCCCGGGTGACGTGCTCAACATCAAGGCCGGCAACAAGTTGCCCGCCGACGTCCGCTTCGTTCGGGTTTCTCCAGACTCCAAGTTCGACCGTTCCATCCTCACAGGTGAGCATGTCCCACTTGCTTTCGGCGGTTTGCGAGGGCGTCTCCCGCTGCCAGCAGCCATACTGATACTCTCGGCAGGCGAGTCCGTCCCCCTGTGGGCTACGGTTGATTCCTCGGACAGCAATTACCTTGAAACACGATGCATCGGCCTCCAGGGTACTCATTGCGTCTCTGGTACTTGCATCGGCGTCGTCGTCGCCACGGGAAACAACACCGTCTTCGGCAGGATTGCCAAGTTGACAAACCAGTCCAAGACAGGCTTGAGCACCTTGGAGCGAGAGGTGCTCAACTTCGTTTACATCATTTGCTCCATCATGTTCCTCATGATCCTGGTTGTGATCATACTCTGGTAAGACCATTGCGATCCTTCCCCAACCGTCGGCTCGCTGACCCAGAGTTCCCCCCTCAGGGCAACGTGGCTCAGGAAGACGTACCCGGATTGGATCAACGTGCCGACCCTGATTGTGGACTGCGTCTCCGTGGCGGTTGCTTTCATACCTGAAGGGCTGCCCGTGGCCCTGACTGCGAGCCTGACCATCAGCGCCAACATGATGCGCAAGAATAAGATTCTATGCAAGTCACTGAAGACTGTAGAAACGCTTGGCGCAGTCTCCGTCATCTGTTCCGACAAGACAGGCACCCTCACCCAAGTGAGATATCCGCGCTCCCTATGAAGCCCGCATTGTCTAACTCCCGCCACCAGAACAGGATGATAGTCACCGACTGCGCTGTCGGCACGCAGCAGATGACGCCGGACGAGGCTCGTGACGCGCTGGGGCCGGATTGTAACGCCAGGGGCCCGGCCATCGGCAATGCCGTCGAACAGCTCCACACGGTGGCAGCTCTTTGCAACGCAGCCGAGTTCGACGCAGCAACGAGGCACTTGCCTCTTGCAAATCGCAAAATCCACGGAGACGCGACGGACCAAGCAATCCTGCGGTTTGCAGAGGCCCTAGGTCCCGTTGCAGAGCCGAAACGATGCTGGCAGACCAAGTACGAGCTCGCCTTCAACAGCAAGAATAAATTCATGATCCGGGCCTTCGGGCTGGCTCACCGTGACGGGCTACAGAAAGCCATGTCGACGGATGTCGCTGCTATATTTGAACCCCACGACATGTATGCGCATCTCTTCAACGGCGACCGGGGGTTGGACACTGACGGTTGCTAGTCTCCTGACAATCAAGGGCGCTCCAGAGGTCTTGATCGAACGAAGCACCAAGTACCTAGACATCTCGGGCATCCCACACAGCCTCGGCGCCATTGCTATGGAGCGCATCAGCGCACTGAAAGACGAGTGGTCTTCCCGAGGCCGAAGAGTACTCCTCCTGGCCCATAAGACTATCTCGGGAAGCTCTCTCGAGACTGCCCCGTCCTCGGCGCAGTTTGAAAGGGACATTCTCAGTCACGCCAAATCTGGTCTTACCATCGTTGGATTGGTCGCCATTGTCGACCCGCCCCGTGCAGAGATCCCAGACGTCATCCGAACCCTCCGGAGTGCTGGTATTCGGGTCTTCATGGTAGGTTGCTAGACGCTCTTCGTCGCAGGTACCAAGCTTGATTCCGACTGCTTCTGACAGACTATTTGTCCAGGTCACCGGCGATTTCGCTCTTACTGCCCAGGCCATTGCCACCGAGTGTGGTATTATCACCAATCCGGCCAGCGTGATTGCCGATGTCACTTCACTCTCCCGGACCGTCGATCCCCCCGATCCTAGTAAATCGTCACCGTCGGACAATGCCCAAATGCCTACGTCCATCGTCCTCTCCGGACCCGACCTCCCCACTCTGAACGACTCGCAATGGAGCCAACTTACGACATCGTACGACGAGGTTGTCTTCGCCCGGACCACACCCGAGCAGAAACTTCGAATCGTGCGCGAACTGCAGTCTCGAGGCCTCGTAGTTGGCATGACCGGGGACGGCGTCAACGACGCTCCCGCTCTCCGAGCTGCAGATATCGGGATCGCAATTGGCTCTGGCAGCGATATCGCCGTCGAAGCGGCCGACATGGTGCTGTTGGAGTCCTTTGCGAGCATCGTCGAGGCCGTGAAATACGGTAGGATGATGTTCGACAATCTTAAGAAGACTATTGCCTACCTCCTACCGGCTGGAAGTTTCTCCGAATTCTGGCCCGTCATGACCAATGTCATGTTCGGACTGCCCCAGGTCCTAAGCAGTTTCCTGATGATTGTGATCTGGTAGGGAACCTTCCCCGCAGGACTGCAGGACCCGCACTCCCGGGAGCTAACGACGTACATAGCTGCTTTACTGACTGCCTGGCCGCCACATCGCTCGCGTACGAAGCACCAGAGGCGGATGTGCTCAGTCGTCCACCCCG
>JAATFY010000018.1 GCA_015654915.1 Rhodospirillales bacterium | reverse complement strand
CGCTGCATGGCGGTCAGCCTGTTCCCTAAGCAGCGAAGAAGACTGGCGTAAGCAGGCCCATGCGCTTAAGGGTATGTGCTTCAATCTCGGCGCCGCGCGGTTGGGCGAATTATGCAAAAAAGCGCAAGAGACTTCGCATGCGACGATGACCGAAAAACAGCAAATGCTGGAGGTAATCGAGGAAGAATTGAAGCGCATCGCCCAATTCCTCAAACCTTATTTGTAAAAATTCTTTCCCAATCTCCGGCGCGGACGGTCCATGTGCAAGCGCGGTTCACGCTTTGAACCTGCTCGAACATTTTCTCCGCCCATGCGTCGGGATGTTCCCTGAATTCGATGATGTTTTTTCCCAGTGCGTTTTTAAATGCTGTGGCAAGGTCGTCGGGGCTGCTCGTTTCGACGGGTATCAGGTCGGCATAACCCATGGTTGTCGTTTCCAGCGCGCCGAGGCGGGTGGAGATTACTTTCATTCCCGCGGCCATCGCTTCCAGCGCGGCGATGCAGAAGGTTTCGGCGCAAACCGACGGATAGGCCAGAAAGGCCGCGGGCTTCAGCCTTTTCCCCAGTTCGGTTTGCGATACCGCGCCGTGGGAAGTAATGCGCGGGTCTTTCGCGGCTTCCCGATACAGCGCGGCATATTCGTCATCCGCCATCTGGTAAACGCGCATCGAAGAAAAGATATCCAGCTTCATATCCTGTTCGAGATTTTCCATGACCTTGAGCAGGACAGGCAAACCGCGATAGGGAATGGTCGTGTAGGCCGCGCGATTTTCCTTGGCCGCTCGCAATTCTTGCGCAGACCCGAACATATTCTCAAACGCAGGGGTTAATCCGTTGCCGATAACGGCCGATTTTTTATTTATGCCGAATCTTTTTTCGGTTTCGGACTTCTGCCATTCCGAGACGTAAACAATAAGGTCGATGGATTGCAGAACTTCCGGATTGCTGAGCTCACGCATAGAGGGCTGGTCCGGCGGCACGTGGTCCCAAAGGATAATAAGGGATTTCGGGCTTATGGCGCGCAGGTGGGGGCAGGCGACGGGCGCGTTGCAGGCGATGACAATATCGAATTGTCCGGCGGCGAAAAATTCCCCGTCCTGAATAATCGGCGGCGGATGATGCGCGACGCCCATCGCGGCGCCCGCGGAATTTTCCGGCAGCCGCGCAACCAGCGTCACGTCATGGCCGTTCTTCGCCAATTGCCGCGCGAGATAGCAGACACAGGATTCCGAACCGCCCAGCGGCTCTGTGTCGGGCGTCGCGACGTTGAATCGCAACGTCGACAGATTGACGAACAGGATTTTCATGCGCCGGTTAACCTTAACGCGTCAGACGGGATCGAAACTTTCGCAGGCATCAAAGTTTTGCTTTCTTTTCGCCATAATTATAGGGATAGTGACGCTCCTTGTCTTTCAGGAAACGGGCTTCGTGGCGCTGCAACCTTATATCATCCTCGAACCTTCGCCGGCAGAAGTTTTGCGCGCGCCGCTGGTCGTGGATTCGCCGCACAGCGGTCGTATTTATCCCGCCGATTTCGAATATGCCTGTCCCTTGCCGATGCTGCGTCAGACCGAGGACTCTTACGTCGACGAACTGGTTCGCGGCGCGGTAAGCGCGGGTGCGACTGTTCTGACCGCCGAATTTCCGCGCAGCTATATCGACGTCAACCGCGCCGAGGACGATATCGATCCTGCCGTGTTGGCCGAACCGTGGCCGGAAACGCTGGCGCCGAGCGAACGCACGTTGCAGGGGCTGGGGCTTATCCGGCGGCTTTGCAAAAGCAGCGTCACCGTCTATCGCGAACCCCTGCCGGTGGCGGAAGTAAAGAACCGCATCGAGCGGTTTTACCGGCCTTACCATGCCGCGCTCGGGAAAATCATTGCCGGACGGATGGCGGAATTCGGGGAATGTTATCTGATCAACGCCCATTCGATGCCGAACCAGAGCCACGAACGTACCGTAACGCCGCGTCCCGATTTTGTGTTGGGCGATCGCAGCGGAACCAGTTGCGCGCTATCCTTTACGCGGCGGGTGCGGGATATCCTGCAGGATATGGGTTACAGCGTCGCGCTGAACGATCCGTATCGGGGAGTCGAGATCGTGCGGTTATACGGCCAGCCGCAAAAAGGGCAGCATGCCTTGCAGTTGGAGATCAACCGGCGGCTTTATATGAACGAGCAAACGCTGGAGAAACACGAAGGATTCAATCGCCTGCAAACAAACCTGACGGCGTTTTTCGGGTTGCTTGCCGCCGAACTCATGGCCGAAACGCCGGACCGGCTGG
>JAATFY010000156.1 GCA_015654915.1 Rhodospirillales bacterium | reverse complement strand
TTTGACTGATTCTCATGCTTGTTGCGATGTCGGCGCGTTGCTCTGCAAGGCCTTGCGCGAAGGCGATCATTACCGCATCGCCGGCAATAAAAGCTTCATCAGCTACGGCGATCACGACCTGACCGACAATATCATCCATCTGGTTCTCGCCCGCCTGCCCGATGCGCCGGAAGGAACTAAAGGCTTGTCGTTGTTTCTGGTACCGAAAATTCTGGTAAAGGACGATGGCAGCCTCGGCGACAAAAACGACGTACGGACAGTATCGATCGAGCACAAGCTCGGCCAGCATGCCAGCCCCACTTGCGTGATGGCGTATGGCGACAACGGCGGCGCGATAGGTTATCTGGTCGGCACCGAAAACGGCGGTATCGCCGCGATGTTCACGATGATGAACAATGCCCGCATCGGCGTCGGCATTCAGGGCCTCGCCCTTATGGAACGCGCATATCAGCAGGCGCGGGATTACGCGAAAACGCGCGTGCAAAGCCGCGACCTGAACAAACCGAAAGAACCACCGGTCACTATTATTCACCACCCCGATGTGCGGCGTATGCTGCTCTGGATGAAATCGCACATCGAAGCCGCGCGGGCCCTCGCCTATTCCTGCCCCTATGCCGTCGATGTCAGCCGATGCAGCAACGAGGACGCGCAGAAAAAATGGGGGCTTACCCGCGTTGATCTGCTGACGCCTGTCGTCAAAGCATGGCTCACCGACCTCAGCAACGAAGTGACATCGATGGCGGTGCAGGTTTTCGGCGGCATGGGCTATATCGAGGAAGCCGGCGTAGCACAGCACATGCGCGATGCCCGCGTGCTGGCGATTTACGAGGGCACCAATGGCATTCAGGCCAATGATCTTGTTTTCCGCAAGATGGCCCGCGATGAAGGCGCGGCCTTCCGCGAGTTGCTGAATGAAATCGAAGAATTCATGCCCGAATTGCAGAAGCAGCATGGCGACGATTGCGAATCCATGTACCGGCATTTATCGCATGCACTGACGCATCTGCGTGAAAGCGCCGAGTGGATATTGAAGAAAGCCAAAACCGATGCCGCCGCGGCAGCCGCCAGCGCTGCGCCATTTCTGCGCCTGATGGGTAATGCGTTAGGCGGTTATTACCTGATCAAGACAGCGGTACTGGCGCAGGAAGATTTGGCCTCGCGCGCCGGAGACCCCGATTTCCTCGCGGCTAAAATCGTGACGGCGCGTTTTTATGCGGAACATGTCCTGCCGCAATGCGGGGCGTTGGCCGTGACGGTGATTGAGGGCGCGGGCGTTACGCTGTCGGCACCGGAAGAATTGTTTTAATCGCCCGCTTTCAAGCCCGGCAATTTTTTGAATCTCCCGCCCGGAACTGCGGCGAATACGGCCTCTATTTGCCGGATAGTATGTGGATCGGACTTGGGTATCCATCTCCCTGCCAAATTCTCGTTCGGAAGGAAAAACATCCCGCGGGTCGAATTTCCGATTTTCCGTATTCGCGTCCATGCTTCGGCGCGATCGAAAGCTTGACTATACGAAAAAACAATCAGCGTATCAGAGGTTGCAAACCGACTTCTTGCGACAGCATTTTCAGTAATGACATCTTTTGTTAAAACCTTGTCAATTGCCGCGATGTCCCAATTCATTTTCCAATTCCTTCTTCAAAATATATCCAGCTTCTTCTTATCACATAAAAGAGCGCCTCTAAATACTTTCACGCAGCGGTTTTTGGTTAATTTCTATCGTCACATGCGCCAGTCCTAAGGGTTTTAACCAGCCACGCACCTGCTCGGCACTGACCACCTGCGGCGCAGTTAGCGCGATAATGACAGCATGGGCGCCCGGCCCCACGCGCCATAAGTGCAGGTCAGTAATCTCTGCCCCCTGCGCCGTTACGATATGGCGGATTTTTTCGCTGGTTGCTGTTTGCGGAACGCGGTCGAGCAATACGGCGCTGGTATCGCGCATCAGGCTTCGTGCCCACGACAAGATCACGATAGCGCCGAGGATGCCCATAACAGGATCCATCCAGCGCCAGCCAAAACGCCAGCCGCAAAACAGGGCGACAAGCGCCATCACCGATGTCGCGGCGTCCGCCATCACATGCACATAGGCCGAACGGAAATTATTATCGTGATGATGTGCATGATTATGCCCATCTTCGCCGTCATGGTACGCATGAGCTCCCTGCAAAATCAGGGCACTGGCGACATTTACCGCGAGGCCGAGGGCGGCGATGACGATAGCTTCCCCATACGCAATCGGCACAGGAGCCGCCAACCGCAGACCAGATTCGTAAATGACGTAGGCCGCGACGAAAGCCAAGATGATCGCGCTGCTGAATCCGGCCAGATCGCTGACCTTGCCGGTGCCGAAGCTGTAACGCGGATCGTGCGCATGGCGGCGGGCGTAGGAATAAGCAAAGGCCGAAATGCCGAGGGCGCCCACATGCGTTCCCATATGAAAACCGTCCGCCAGCAACGCCATGGAACCGAGCCATAAGCCGCCCGCGATCTCGGCCACCATCATCACCGCCGTCAGGATGACAACGGCCAATGTGCGGCGTTCATGCTCGTGGAACAGATGGCCATGATAAAATTCGGATTGAGAACAATGCTCGACGGACATGCGCTGACCTCAAAAGTGTGCCGGAGAAGACAATAGGCTTAACAGCATTTTAATCAGAAAATGGTGTTCGACGAATAATACACGGCAATAAACTTCTCTTAAGAGAAGTAAATATGTTAGATATCAATTAGATAGCCGAAAGCAGTCACCCACGAAACCATACCGGATTTATTCCCCCTTAAGTATAATGGCGGACAATCAGAGCTACAGAACACGAAACAAGTTTAATAATTTTGCGATGCCGCGTGGCCGGAATTTTGGCTGTAGACGCGCCGGTATCACCAAGGAATGAGACATGCCCATTACGCCGCTTGCACCTTCGACCCTTCAATCGCTGACATCCGCGAATGCGAACGGCGTTGGCAAGCCGTTTGCCAAAGAACCGCTGACGATTGATAACGCCTTCACGAATTCGCTGGCGCCGCAGGCAAATAATCCTTCTCTTGCCGCATTGGGCACCCAATCAACTCCGGCGGCCAGTTCTGCCGTGACGCAGCCTTCGACGGATTTGACCGTTATCAGTACGTCTTCCCCGTCCGCCACAAGTTCTTCGATCTTCAGTCCGGCAAATTCGTCCTTCAACAATTCGCCGGACATTTCGGCAGTTTCCGCCAACACGCCGGATGTATCGGCGCCGTCCAGCACAACCTCTGCCGATAATTCCTCGCCCGTCCAGACGGCGACGCCAGCCGTAATTCCTGCCAGCGATTCCTCGGCGAGCCTTTATAACGCCGTCGCAAGCGCGGGCGCTTCCACGATCCGCGGCGTCAGCGTCGATCTGGTCGCCTGACCTACCCAAAAAAGTTCCAATTTTAATGTGGCCACACCGCTTTGCGGTTATGGTTAATGCTGCACTGCGAAATCACTTTGCAGTGAAACTATTGTTTGCCCTTCTCTTTTGGGCACGGATTGATAATGATCAGTATTCTTACGTCCCGATTTTCAGGAGACATAAATGGGTACGGAAACAATTTCATTGATGCGTAGATGGCATGCAGAGGGCATACGCACTCTGCGGCGAGACGATGATACCGCACCATCATTATGGAATATGGGTTTTTTGTTCCGGCAGGTCGCGGCACCCGATGAGCCTCCTTGCGGCACATACGACGCTTTTTTGGGCTTATATGGCATCCGGAAGTCAATTGCCGAGTTGGAACGTCAAAATCCAAAGAACGCCAATGCCGACCACAACCTTTCTGTATTGAAAGCGGCCGAACAGGAATTGGCGGCCAAGAAAGTTGCGATTACAACGGGCTTTTTGAATCTGGGTTCTGTTGAAGCATATAGGCCGGCTAAGATAGTTGGTCAGAGCGGCGTTAGAACTTCCGAGCCCGACATCTGAAGCTTTAGTCTTACCTGCCCTTACAACCCGGCAAGCAACTGCGCAGGGCGCTGCGGCAATCGGCGCTGGCGCCGAACATGCCCGGGGCTACGCCCTCGGGGTTACGCTCCGCCGCATCGGTATCCATGCAGCGTGAATATTCATCGTTACAGGAATGAACGCACAGCTCGCGGTCGCTTTCGATGACCGTCGTCTGGCCTGCCCTGTCGGTATAGGTGTCCTGTTTCGGCGTACCGGAAATGCATCCTGCCAGCATCCCCACGATCGTGACCATGAGGATACGGACGCGCATCAGACCTTGGCCTCGTCCATTTCCTTGTCGGTCTGCTTGACCTTCTTTTCGTTATCCTTGTGGCCCTTGGCTTCGGTGTCGCGATCGACCAGTTCGATCATCGCCATAGGCGCCGCGTCGCCGTACCGGAAACCGGCCTTAAGGACGCGAGTATAGCCGCCGGTGCGCGTCTTGTAACGCGTGGCCAATACATCGAACAGTTTCTTGACGCTGCTTTCATCGCGCAGGATGGAATGCGCGCGGCGACGGTTGGCAAGACCGCCCTTCTTGCCGAGCGTGATCAGGCTTTCGACGATCGGACGCAAATCCTTGGCCTTCGGCAGTGTGGTCTTGATCTGTTCGTTCTCGATCAGGGCCGTTGCCATGTTGGCAAACATCGCCTTGCGGTGGCTGGCGGTGATATTGAGCTTACGATGGGCATTTCCGTGACGCATGGCAGTGTCTCCTCATGGCTTGGCCCTGTGATTTCGCCGGTTGGCGTTCGTGCAGGAACCGGTTGATAAAACGCCCGGACCTGAAGGTTACCCTTGCAGCATCCGGGCGTGTAATGGCTTTGGCTTAGAACGGCTCTTCGAGACGCTTGGCCAGATCTTCGATGTTTTCCGGCGGCCAGTTGGGGATCTGCATACCGAGATTGAGTCCCATCTGCGTCAGAACTTCCTTGATTTCGTTCAGGCTCTTGCGGCCGAAATTCGGCGTGCGGAGCATTTCGCCTTCGCTCTTCTGGACCAGATCGCCGATATAGACGATGTTGTCGTTCTTGAGGCAGTTGGCCGAACGCACCGAAAGTTCCAGCTCGTCCACCTTGCGGAGGAGATTGCGGTTGAACGGCAGTTCGCCAACGGCTTCCTGCTGGACGCTCTGGCGCGGTTCTTCGAAATTGATGAAGAGCTGCATCTGGTCTTGCAGAATGCGGGCGCTGATGGCAATCGCGTCTTCCGGCGAAATTGAACCGTCGGTTTCGACCGTCAGCGACAGCTTGTCATAGTCGGTGACCTGACCGACACGGCTGTTTTCGACCTTATAAGCAACTTTGCGGACGGGGCTGAACAAAGCGTCGATCGGCATCAGGCCGATGGGCGTATCTTCCTTGCGCAAAACGGAGGCCGGAATGTAACCGCGGCCGGTTTCGACCGTCAGTTCCATCGACAGATGCGCGCCGCGATCCAGCGTGCAGATGACCATTTCGGGGTTCATCACTTCGATATCGGCGCCGGTTTCGATCTGCTTGGCGGTCACTTCGCCCGGCCCTTCGGCACGAAGACGGACTTTGCGCGGCATTTCGGAATGCATCCGCAGGGCAAGGCCCTTGATGTTCAGGATGATGTCGGTGACGTCTTCGCGGACGCCGGGGATCGACGAGAACTCATGCAGCACGCCTTCGACCTGTATCGAGGTCACGGCAGCGCCTTGCAGCGACGACAGCAGAACGCGACGCAGCGCGTTGCCGAGCGTCATGCCGAAGCCGCGTTCCAGCGGTTCGGCGACCAGCGTCGCGACGTTGCGGGCGCTTTCCGAAGCATGGACTTGCTTGTTCGGTTGAATGAGCGATTTCCAGTTTTTCTGCAGCACGGTCTGACCTCTTTCGTTCGAGAACACTTTCGCGGCTAAACGCCGCCTTGATTAAAAACTATACGCGGCGGCGCTTGCGTGGACGGCAGCCGTTGTGCGGCACCGGCGTCACGTCACGGATCGACGTGATCGAAAATCCGACCGACTGCAAAGCGCGCAAAGCGGACTCGCGGCCCGCACCGGGGCCCTTCACTTCGACTTCCAGCGTGCGAACGCCGTGTTCCATCGCCTTGCGGCCCGCGTCTTCGGCGGCCATCTGCGCGGCGTACGGCGTCGATTTGCGCGAACCCTTGAAGCCCATCAGGCCTGACGACGACCAGGCAATCGTGTTGCCCTGCGAATCCGCAACCGTGATGATGGTGTTGTTGAAGCTCGCATTCACATGGCAAATACCGTTGACGATATTTTTGCGCTCCTTGCGCTTGCGCGGGCCGGCGGCTTTGCCTTCGGCGCCTTCAGTCTTCGCGGTTTCTTTTTTTGCTTCTTTGGCCATGATGCTGTTCGCTTATCCCTGCTGATTATTTCTTGGTTGCAATCTTCTTGCCGGTGATCGGCTTGGCGCGGCCCTTGCGGGTGCGTGCGTTGGTGTGCGTGCGCTGGCCGCGAACCGGCAGGCCTTTACGATGGCGCAGGCCGCGATAGCAGCCGAGATCCATCAAACGCTTGATGTTCATGGCAACGTCGCGGCGCAAATCGCCTTCGACTTTATAGTGCTTGTCGATGTCCTCGCGCACTTTCAGGATTTCGGCTTCGGTCAAAACGTTAACGCGCTTCGTCGGCTCGATGCCGGTGCGTTCGCAGATCTGCAGCGAATGCTTGGGACCGATTCCGAAAATGTAACGCAACGCAATGTGCAACGGCTTGGTCGCCGGAATATTTACGCCTGCAATACGGGCCACGTAGAGTCTCCTTCAGTGTTAACCCCTGCGTTAAAAAAACAAAACCGGCACATGGGCGCTATCATGTGGGACGCGCCGATAAAAACCGGTCTTGAGGACGCAAAAAAGGGCTCAGACCCGACATTCAGGCCCGAGGCGGCGGAGTATAGGGATCGGCGGCTCCGAGTCAAGCGCACCCACCACCCCGTTTAAACAGGGCCCTGCATACCGGTTTCCTGTAATTGTTTTTGCACTGTGTCATGGGCGCAACTTTCTAACCCATTGATAATTTTGATTATTAACTCATTGTAAACCAATAACAATTTTAAATATGTATCCTTATTTTAGTGATTTGGAACTTATATTATACCGCAACGCACAAAAACCAAGGAGGACCTTAACGTCCACCCCTGCCCCTAAGAAACAGACTGTCGATGAAACGCGTATCGGCGACTATGCCGCTATGCAGCCGCTCTCCGGAGTCACATATGTCGGCGAATCCTACGCCGTAAACGGCGCTGGCCATGGCGGTTATACGCGCAAGGAAGAAACCGAAAAAACGCCGCCGCGCAGCAATTAACCCGCCGAACTTCGGCTAGGCGGTTCTCTGCTGCATGTCGAAGGGAACGCCTTTTTCACTCAGCGTCTTTTGCAATTCTCCGCTCTGGAACATTTCGCGCATGATGTCGCAACCGCCGACAAATTCGCCTTTGATATAAAGCTGGGGAATAGTCGGCCAGTTGCTGAAATCCTTGATGCCCTGACGCAGGCTCGGATCGCTGAGAATGTCCACGCCCTTGAACTTCACGCCCAGCATGCTGAGAATTTGCACGGACTGCGCCGAGAAGCCGCATTGCGGAAATACCGGCGTGCCCTTCATATAAAGTACGACATCGTTTGCGTTGATATCGGCGCGGATGCGTTCGGCAACGGATGAATCGACCATAATAATCTCCTTCTTTCTTTATCCTTGTTGGGAAGCCTGTTGATCGGGCACAACGGTCGTTAAAGCCAGCGCATGCAACACGCCACCGACACGCCCCTGTAGCGCGGCATAAACCATCTGGTGCTGCTGCACCCGCGACTTGCCGAAGAACGCCGCGCTTTCGACGTAGGCCTCGTAATGGTCGCCGTCGCCGCGCAAATCCTTGATCTCGACGCGTGCATCCGGCAGCGCTTCCTTGATCAACCGTTCGATTTCGTCTGCGTTCATAGCCATAATGGAATCTCCTATTCACTCATATAGTGCGGCAACCAGCCTTCGTGAAGGGTTCGCAGCGAAGAAAGTTCGAGGCTGCCTTTCCCTTTGATCACAAGGCTTTTGCCGAATGTCTGGCCCAGCAGAAGGCAGGGAACTTCGGCGGCTTCCGCTTTTTCGAGGAAATTGTCGGCGTCTTTCGTGGTGATAACGTAACGCGCCTGATCTTCGCCGAACCAGAAGCCCGCATCGGCATCGACCACATCAAGCGAACAGCCGACATCACCTGCCAGCGCCATTTCGGCAAGCGCAACCAGCAATCCGCCGTCGGCAACATCGTGGCAGGCCGTAATATCACCTGCCGCAATCAATGTACGCATGAATTTGCCATGGCGCCGTTCGGCGGTCAGATGAACCGGCGGCGGAGCGCCATCTTCCTTGCCGTGGATTTCGCGCAAATAAAGCGACTGGCCGATATGGCCCTTTGTCTCGCCGACGACGAAAATCGCTTCGCCTTCGCCTTTGAAAGCAATATTGGCGGCTTTGGTCACATCCTCGATCAAACCGACGCCGCCGATAACCGGCGCAGGTAAAATCGGGCTGCCGTTCGTTTCATTATAAAGACTGCAATTACCCGATACGACCGGATAGTCGAGCGCGATGCAGGCTTCCTTGATGCCCTGCACGGCTCCGACGAACTGCCCCATGATGCGTGGCTTCTCGGGATTCCCGAAATTCATATTGTCGGTAATGGCCAACGGCTTCGCGCCGACCGCGCACAAATTGCGCCATGTCCCGGCGACCGCCTGCTTGCCGCCCATGACGGGATCGGCGGCGCAGTAACGCGGCGAGCAATCGACCGTTATCGCCAAAGCTTTGTTCGAGCCATCAAGACGTACAACAGCGGCGTCGCCGCCCGGACCTTGCGAGGTATTGGCGCCGATCAGGCTGTCATACTGTTCCCAAATCCAGCGGCGCGAGCATAAATCCGGCGAGGCCATCAGTTTCTGCAAAACCGTGAAAGGCGTCGCGTCTTTCGGCAGAGGATATTGCGCGGCATCGATTGTAGCCTGCAACGGCGTCGGCTCCCAGGGGCGATTATAAAGCGGCGATTGTTCAACCAGCGGCCCGACGGGAATATCGACTTCGGTTTTGCCGTCTCTCTTGCAGACAAGATGTCCGGTGTCGGTCAGTTTGCCGATCACGGCGAAATCGAGTTCCCATTTATGGAAAATACGGGCGGCATCGGCTTCACGCCCCGGCTTCAACACCATCAGCATGCGTTCCTGGCTTTCGGAAAGCATAATTTCGTAGGCGCTCATGTTCAGTTCGCGCTGCGGCACTTTATCAAGGTCAAGCTCGATGCCAAGATTGCCTTTGGACGCCATTTCGACCGAAGTCGATGTCAGGCCCGCCGCGCCCATATCCTGAATGGAAATGATGGAATCCGTAGCCATGAGTTCAAGGCACGCCTCGATCAGCAATTTCTCGGCAAAAGGATCACCGACCTGCACGGTCGGGCGCTTGGCGTCGGCATCGGCGTTGAACTCGCCGGAGGCCATGGTAGCGCCCTTGATGCCGTCGCGCCCGGTTTTGGAACCGACATAGACGACCGGATTACCGATACCGGCGGCGGCGGAATAAAAAATCTTGTTTTTATCGGCGATGCCGACCGTCATGGCGTTGACGAGGCAATTGCCGTTATAGCTGGAATGGAAATTGGTTTCGCCGCCGACAGTCGGAATGCCGACACAATTGCCGTAACCGCCGATGCCCGCCACAACGCCGGACACAAGCGATTTGGTTTTCGGATGTTTCGGATCGCCGAAGCGTAGCGCATTCAAATTCGCGATCGGCCGCGCACCCATGGTGAATACATCGCGCAAAATGCCACCGACGCCCGTCGCCGCGCCCTGATAAGGCTCGATATAGGACGGGTGATTGTGGCTTTCGATCTTGAAAACCGCCGCCTGCCCGTCACCGATATCGATAACCCCGGCGTTTTCGCCCGGACCGCAAATGACATGCGGCGCCTTGGTCGGCAGTTGTTTCAACCACACGCGCGTCGATTTATAGGAACAATGCTCCGACCACATGGCAGCCGCCACGCCGAACTCGGCCAAACTCGGCTCACGCCCCAGCACACCCAGCAGCACGTCATATTCTTCGCGCGTCATGCCATGTTCGGCCAGCAGCTTATCGATGCCGGGGTTCAGTTCGGTCATTTTTTTCGCCGCCATGGTCATTTTTGTTTATCCGGAAGTTCGACGGTACATCTGTTATTCGTGCATTTACCGATAGCATTCGAAAAACAAGGCCTTGAAGCTAAACAAATATTACCGAGCTCCTTTGCATGATCTGAGTATTTTTTATTTATAGGCACGTCGCCGCAACCTCTGCAGACCACAACACATTCACTGTCGTTCTGACATTGGAACCATTCATCCGGATATGTTTGCGCAGAAACTGGCAATGAAAGCAATGACAAGCAAAAACCCAATGCAATGGATTTGATGACCATCATCCTAAAACCTTCGCGATACTTTCAAACAAAACGGAACCATCCGTACTGCCATGCAGCGGCTCGACCGCGTCTTCCGGATGCGGCATCATGCCCATAACATTGCGGGCTTTGTTGAAAACGCCGGCAATATCGCCGAGCGAGCCGTTGGGATTGCTATTGTCGCAATAACGGAAAGCGATCTGCCGGTTATCCTGCATGGAT
>JAATFY010000265.1 GCA_015654915.1 Rhodospirillales bacterium | reverse complement strand
TTTCTTCGAGCGGGATGTCGGTGATAAAGCCGAGGCGGCCCGCGTTGATGCCGATCAGCGGCGTGCCGTATGGGGCGAGTTCGCGCCCGATGCCGAGCATGGTGCCGTCGCCGCCGACGACGACGGCGACATCCGCGCGTTCGCCGATCTCGGGCGGGGTCAGGCGATCGAAGCCTTCGAGTCCGAGGGCGGCTGCCGTTTCGGCTTCAAATACAACGGTGTAGCCCTTGCTGGCGATGCACGCAGCCAACGTCTTGAGGGGTTCAGCGATGCCCGGCGTATTCGCCCGGCCGATCAGCGCGACGGATTTCAATGGTCTCCCCTTTCTTCATGCCCCGAATTACACCATAGGATGTAACTGACCGACACGGGGTTCCCTTGCATGGCGCGCGCGGCCGTTTTAACAGCATGCATCGTGCCGCCATCCGGTTACAATCGGCTCATGCTCGACCCACGCGCCCAAACCCTGCTCAAAACCCTGATCGAACGGTATATCGCCGAAGGTCAGCCGGTCGGCTCGCGTACGCTTTCGAAGTTCTCGGGCCTCGAACTGTCGCCGGCGACGATTCGCAACGTGATGTCCGATCTCGAGGAGCTTGGGCTCGTGTCGAGTCCGCACACTTCGGCGGGGCGCGTGCCCACGCCGCGTGCGTACCGGTTGTTTGTGGACACGATGCTGACCGTGCAGCCGCTTTCGGACGACGAGCAGGTCAAGCAGAACGTGCAGCGGCGCCTGACGCCGGGCGAGCCGACCAAGCTCGTTGCCGCGGCGGCGAGTGTGCTGTCGAACCTGTCACAGTTTGCGGGTGTGTTGCTGACGCCGCGTCGTAGTCATGTATTCAAGCAGATCGAATTCATGCGGCTTTCGGAAAAGCGGATCCTGTTGATCATCGTGACGCCTGAAGGTGACGTGCAGAACCGCATCATGGCGACGCAGCGTGAGTTTTCGCCGTCGCAGCTCGTCGAAGCATCGAATTACATCAACGCGCATTTCGCGGGGCTCAGCTTCGATGATGTCCGGCGCCGGCTGCGTAGCGAGATCGACCAGCTGCGCGGCGACATGATGGTGCTG
>JAATFY010000272.1 GCA_015654915.1 Rhodospirillales bacterium | reverse complement strand
TGTTGAAGGTACCGTCGCTATGCACGGTCAGAAGGTAGCTCTTGTAGGTGCAACCTTCGTCGCCGTGATAGGCGGTAAAGATCACCGCATCTTCGCCGTTCAGGGCAAAGGTACGCGATACGCGCAGTACGCCGGGCTGGTTGTTGGCGAAGAGAACCGGCTGGCCGTTCAGCGTTACCGCGTAGTGGCGTAAGGTGCCGCGATTATCTTCGTTGATATCCAGCCTGCCGTAGCGGGTCGGAACTTCCTGCGTATGAACATAGTGCCAGCGGTCATCCCACATCACGACCGGAGCGACGGTGTTAACCGAGACCAGCACCGGATCGGCGTAGTAGCCCTGATAGGCCATCGGGACCGTGTAATAGTCCGGACGGTACGCGACATACTGCGTCTGAAGCAGCGCGCTATAGGTTTCCGGCGACAGTTGGCCCGTCATCATAAGGCCATGTGTGCGCTGGAAGTCGCGGATAGCGTCCTGGGTCACAGGGCCCATGTTGCCATCGTAGCGGCCGACATAATAACCCATGTTCGCGAGGCGCATCTGCGCCGTGCGGACGATATCGCTGTTATCAACCGCAGCGTGTGCGGGGGACGTGGAAAGGCTGAAGGTAAGGCAGAGAACGGCGCAAGTGAGGGCCGTGGCGCGTAAAGCATTTTTCATAATACAACTCCTGAAATAAGATTGATCGAATAGGGACGGCGGACTTGGGTGAACAGCGACCAAACTATCAGCCGAATCTTTCTATTTTCTTAAGGCTAACGGGATTTTTTCATTTTCCAGATTTTTCGCGGTTTTACTTGGCAATGCTTGACGTGTAGAATTAAAAATTAAACGGTTCTTAAGTTGAAAGTTATTTCTTGTTAAGAAATTAGAAGGCTTTCCGAACAGATAGGTCAACCCTTCGGCTCGTCATGCCCGCGAAAGCGGGCATCCCGTTTTCTGTTAAGCCATTAAGAAACAAACGGGACACCCGTTTGCGCGGGTGTGACGAAATCAGGAGAGTCGGTTTTACTAAAAAGAAACCTTAAAGCCGTTCCAGATGTTCGTTTTCGTAGCGCCAGGTATTGCCGACAACGCGGCCGCTACCGTTTTCAGGGAAGACGACGAACAGGGAACCTTCTTTGACTCCGGCCTGATAGCCGTGGGTGCAATTGCCGATTTCCCGCATGTTATTGCCCTCGGATTTCAGGGTCAGAAGATAATGCTTAAAGGGACAGGCTATATTGTCGTTGTTATAGGTCGTAAATATAATCGCATCTTCGTCGTTTAGCTGGAAAGTACGCGAGACGCCGATGATGGAAGGCTGATTATCACTCTGGAAAATAGCCTGCCCGTTTAGCATGACGTCATAGGCTTTTCCCGGGCCGCGCCTATCTTCGCTCATATCGAGTTTGCCGTAGCGGCTGGGAAGAGCTTGAGACCGAACCGCAGGCATGCCGCTTTCACCGGTAACCGTAGGAGCCGTCAGCATCGGATCGGCATACTGCTGGTTGTAATAGCCATAAAAATCCGGATGGGTCGCGTAAAAATCCGCGGACTTTTCAGCCGCTTCCAAGGTGGCTGGCGCCGTCAGGGTGCTGGCCACCGGCGGAACCTTCATATCGGCTTCGACCAGTGCGTTATAGGTCTGCGTGGTCAGCATGCCGGTCACCTGAATGTGATGATCGCGCTGAAAACTTTTAAGCGCCGCCGTCGTTTTCGGGCCCGACGCGCCGTCGATTTTGCCTTTATAATAACCGAGATGCGCCAGATGCGTCTGGGCGGTGCGCATTATGGCAGTGCCGTGATTTTGCGCATGATGTTCGATCGCGTGAGGTGCGCGGCGGTGATAGGTTTTCGCGATTGCGATGGTCGCAATCATGCTCGCAGTCAGGCCAAGAAAAATGCAGGCTAAAACCAGCGAGCGAAGAAAATGGGGCATGGATTTCCTGTCGGGGCGGCAGTCGGGGCGGGCTCATCAAAGGCAAAAAGGAGATTCGGCGCAAGATATTAATGTTTGGTTACCCGTCCCAGACGCAGAATGAGGCTGGATGTGTCAAACCGGTTACCGCCCATGCGCTGGATATCGCCGTAAAACCGGTCGATCAGTTCCGTAACCGACAAATCGGCGCCGTTGCGCCTGGCTTCGGCGAGGCAGGTGGCAAGATCCTTGCGCATCAAATACACCGCGAAGCCGAAGTCGAACTTGCCTTCGGCCATGGTCAGGGCGCGGTTATCCATCTGCCACGACGCCGCGCCGCCCTTGCTGATCGCGGCAACGACTTTATTCACATCGAGACCGGCGGCCATGGCGAAATTCACGCCTTCGGCAAGGCCCTGAAGGATACCGGCGATGCAAATCTGGTTCACCATCTTCGTCAACTGGCCAGCACCCGCTGCGCCCATATATTGAACGGCCTTGGCATATGCCTTTATAACCGGTTCCGCTTTGGCATAAATTTCCGCGTCGCCGCCGATCATGACAGTCAGAGCTCCTTTTTCGGCTCCGGCCTGACCGCCGGACACGGGTGCATCGAGAAAAGCGACTCTGCGCTGTTTGGCGGCGGCGTAAAGCTCGCGCGCGACTTCGGCGGAGGCCGTTGTGTGATCGACAAAGACGGTATCGGGTCGCATACCGTGAAACGCACCATCCTTGCCGGTCGTTACGCTGCGCAGGTCATCATCATTGCCAACACAGGCAAAAATAAAATCGGCAGCTTTCGCAGCCTCGGCCGGCGTAACGGCGAAATTTCCGCCATGCTGTTTGACCCACTTCTCGGCCTTGGCGGTCGTACGGTTATAGACGGCGACCTTGTGTCCTGCGCGCACCAGATGTCCGGCCATGGGATAACCCATGACGCCGAGACCGAGGAAAGAAACATTTGCCATTTTATCTCCGCCAATTTTGGTAAACCTAGCAGAATAAGAGCATCTGGCTAGAGACTGCGTGCCGAATAGAGGTAACAATATGTCGTTAAACTTGAATCAACCTTTTGTTGATAGTCCCATAGTGTCCTTCGGGATTTTTGATTAACCGGCTCGTCATGCCCGCGAAAGCGGGCATCCCGTTTTCTCTTTTTAAAAAGAAAACCAAACGGGCTCAATGCGAAGCATTGAGGTAACTTCAATACACATGCTCCCTTCGAAGCAAGCCGGATCGCGCTTCGCGCGTCCGGAATGACGATAAGGAAAGAGGTAGTATAAATGTGCGGTATCGTCGGTATTTTAGGGGAGCGCCTCGTAGCGCCCCTGCTTCTGGATGGATTAAAGCGGCTTGAATATCGCGGCTATGACAGCGCTGGCATCGCCACGCTGGCGAACGGCCATATCGAATACCGGCGCGCGGAAGGCAAGCTCGACAAGCTTGTCGCCAAGCTGCAGCAGGACATGCTGCCGGGTACCGTGGGCATCGGTCATACGCGCTGGGCGACGCATGGCAAGCCGACCGAAGACAACGCCCATCCCCATGTCACCGACAAGGTCGCGCTTGTCCATAACGGCATCATCGAAAATTACCGTGAATTGCGTCAAGCGCTGGAGAAAAAGAAGCATCAGTTTAAATCCGAAACCGATACGGAAACCATCGCGCATCTGATTACGGATTATCTCGATCAAGGCATGACGCCGCAGCAGGCGACGGCGGCGGCGCTCAAGCAACTCGAAGGCGCGTTCGCCATTGCCGTGATTTTTGTAGGCCACAAGAATTTGCTGATCGGCGCGCGACGCGGAAGTCCTTTAGCCGTCGGCTATGGCGATGGCGAAATGTATCTGGGCTCGGACGCGCTTGCGCTTGCGCCGCTGACCAATCGCATCAGCTATCTGGAGGAAGGCGATTGGGTCGAGCTTCATGCCGACAAAGCCATCGTCCATGACAGCAACGACAAAATCGTGGAACGTAAAATCCATGTGACCGCCATGACCGGCGCTGCCGTCGGCAAGGGCCAGTACAATCATTTCATGCTTAAGGAAATTTTCGAGCAGCCCGCCGTGATCGGCGAAACCATGACGTCGCTGGTGACGCCGGAGAATGAACTTTCGCTGCCGAAATTGCCGTTCGATTGGACGAAAATCTCGCGCCTGACTATCGTCGGCTGCGGCACCGCCTATTACGCGGGCATGGTGGCGAAATACTGGTTTGAGCAATTGGTGCGCCTGCCGGTCGAGATCGATATCGCCTCCGAATTCCGTTACCGCGAAGCGCCGATGCCGGAGGGCGGCGTGACGCTGGCCATTTCGCAGTCGGGCGAGACGGCGGATACCATGGCCGCGCTTCACTACGCCAAATCGCAGGGCCAGAAAATTATTTCGGTGCTGAATGCCCCCCACAGTTCGATGGCGCGGATATCCGATGTTGTCGTACCGACACTGGCGGGGCCTGAAATCGGCGTGGCCTCGACCAAGGCCTACACCACGCAGCTCACGGCGCTGTTATGCCTCGCGGTCGCGGCGGCGCTGGCGCGCGGCAAGCTCGGCGAGAAACGCGCCGGAGAAATTCTGCAGGCGTTGCGCGAGATACCGGCGCATATCAACCTGATCCTGCGCGACGAGCACCATATTCAGGAACTGGCGCAAAATCTTTCGGATGCCACGGACGTGCTTTATCTCGGGCGCGGGCTGCTGTATCCGCTGGCCATGGAAGGCTCACTGAAGATGAAAGAGGTTTCCTACATTCACGCCGAAGGCTATCCGGCGGGCGAGATGAAACACGGCCCCATCGCGCTGATCGACGAAAACATGCCGGTGGTGTTCCTCGCGCCCAGCGACAATCTGTTCGATAAAACGGCATCCAATATTCAGGAAACCATTGCCCGCGGCGGCAAGGTTGTGCTGTTCTCGGACGCGGCAGGCCTCGCGAAGCTCGGCATGAAACCTTACTGGAGCATGATGCTGCCGGTCGTCGATCCGGTCGTCTTGCCGCTGCTGTACGCCGTGCCGGTACAATTGCTGGCCTACCATACAGCGGTCGCCAAAGGCACCGACGTCGACCAGCCCCGCAATTTAGCCAAGAGCGTGACGGTGGAGTGATTGGTGCACCATAAGATGCAAGTAATGGTAATAACTCCATTTCAGTATTTCGTCATTCCGGCCAAGCCCGCGCAGCGGGCGCGAGCCGGAATCCAGTTTCCTGTTTAACCGAAGGAAAACAAACGGGATTCCGGATAAATTTGCATTTCCCCGCTGACGCGGGGCAAAGCAAATTTTCCGGAATGACAGGATTAAGTGTTTGTTCGGACTCAGGTTAAATTGAGTTCAGACCCTGATCGTTTTAGGGTTGGCGATGATTATGATGGTGGGCTGTAGCAAACGCCATTCTTTCTAGTACCACGATATTAGGATTATCTTTAAGAACAGTTTGCATAATGTGTTCTTCCAAGCTTTTCAATAAAGCGTTTATGCTATCTGCATCGTCGGATTTTGCAGTGGTAAGTATTTTATCGGTGTAGCCCTCTACCCATCGCGCCAATGTTATTGTTTCGGCCTCACCGCGAGCTATCGGGGGTGGGGTTTTTTCGTCAATTGGCCCAATTGGATCAAATCCAATGTAACAGTGATTGCCCCGCCGAGCATGATGTGTAGAGAATCTAATATCTAATAGAGAATGAATCTTCGTACTATATGGAGATCTTTCCAGAGAATTTATTTTGTCGCACTCTTCAACCTTTATGCTTCGAGCTTTTCCCAACATACTTATTGGTTGAGGGTCTTCTGCTTCTTGGGCTGTTTGGATGTTCCGTATGTTGGCTTCTATCTCCCGTACTCGTGGCAATATGTGTTCTCTGATAAAATGTTGGCGCGCTTTATATGCCAAGATTCTAAAGTCATTCGCGATGACTTCAGCTTGACGGGTGGCTTCTTGTGCAGCAGTAATGGCTGTCACCACAGAAGCAAAAGCTTCCGCTAATCCATTGGTGCGGGTAATCGGGCTTTCAGTATCGGCGCTCATAATATCGCTCCGTGTCAGCGCTACTATATAAGCTAATCATGAAAGTAATTAGCCCTTCTTGATATTCGGGGCATCACCTGCTACATTAACCCTATGACTAACCCGGCAAACCACGGCAACCTCCTCGCTTCCGCCCCTGTCGGCGGCGCGTTTGCCTATGGCTTTTATTGGTTCCGGTAGCGCCGGAACATATCTCTCGACTCATCCTCATTCTGAATAAAAGTTTGCAACCGCCAGTTAAGATTGGCACATATGGTTAATCAATGCTCATAGCCGTCACCCCCGCGCAGGCGGGGGTCCATCTTGAACCAAAAATGGATGTCCGCTTTCGCGGGCATGACGAGTCAGTGATAGATTGGTTAGCTATACTTTATAGAGGCTATTAACCATGACACAGCAAAACTGGACTCCCGATAGTTGGCGTTTGAGGCCGGCAAAACAACTGCCGGTCTATGCTGATCAGGACAAACTCCGCGCCGCCGAGGCGCGGCTGGCGAAGCTTCCGCCGCTGGTTTTCGCCGGCGAGGCGAGACGCCTCAAGAAAAAGCTCGGCAAAGTTGCCATGGGCGAAGGCTTCCTGTTTCAGGGCGGTGACTGCGCCGAAAGCTTCACCGAATTCAGCGCCAACAATATCCGCGACATGTTTCGTCTGATTTTGCAGATCGCGGTCGTGCTGACCTTCGGCGGCGGCACGCCGGTCGTCAAAATCGGACGCATGGCGGGGCAGTTCGCCAAGCCGCGCTCGGATGATACCGAGACGCGCAACGGTGTTTCATTGCCCAGCTACCGCGGTGATATCGTCAACGGCCTCGATTTCACACCGGAAGCGCGTCAGTCCGATCCCGAACGGATGATCCAGGTTTATAACCAGTCGGCTTCGACGCTGAATCTTCTCCGCGCGTTCGCGCAGGGCGGTTATGCCGATTTGCACGAAGTGAACCGGTGGAATCTGGAATCCGTCGAAAACAACCTGCAGGGAGAGCGATACCGCGCCCTGGCCAACCGCATCGGCGAGACACTGAACTTCATGGCGGCCTGTAATATCACGGCGGAAACATCGGCGCAGATACGCGAAACTGATTTGTTCACGTCGCATGAAGCTTTGCTGCTGCCTTACGAGCAGGCGATGACCCGCATCGATAGCACGAGCGGCGACTGGTATGACGTGTCGGCCCACATGCTGTGGATTGGCGACCGCACGCGGCAACTTGACGGCGCGCATGTCGAATTCATGCGCGGCGTGAAAAATCCGCTCGGCCTGAAGTGTGGTCCGACGACCAATCCGGACGAGTTATTAAGACTGATCGACGTGCTTAATCCGGCTAACGAAGCGGGACGGCTGACGCTGATTGCCCGCATGGGCTCCGACAAGATCAAACAGCATCTGCCGCCTTTGTTGCGGGCGGTGAAGAAAGCCGGACGCACGGTCGTCTGGTGCTCGGATCCCATGCACGGCAATACGCAAATGGCGGGCACGGGTTACAAGACCCGCAGCTTCGACCGCATTTTGTCCGAAGCGCGGGACTTCTTCTCGATCTGCAATGCCGAGGGCGTGCATGCCGGCGGCATTCATCTGGAGATGACGGGGCAGGAGGTCACCGAATGCACCGGCGGCGTATCGGCTGTGACGGAAGCGGCTTTGGGCGAGCGTTACGAAACCCATTGCGATCCGCGCCTGAACGCCACGCAGGCGCTGGAGCTTGCGTTTCTGGTGGCCGACCATCTGAAGAGCGAACGGAAGGCTTCGTCCGCGGCGTAAAATCTACCGGGTGAAACACGCGAGCGCCCGTCCTCTTGACGGGGGACGGCTGCCGACGCCGATGGCAATCATTTCCGATATCTGCGGCGCATCGCTACCGGAGCTGCCCGAGCTTGATTGTCGATGCTGAGCCAGTTTCCTGCCCGCCGATTGGAATAATTCCCGCGTTCTTTCCAAATCTTGCAATTCTATATTGGTTCCTTCTATGGCTTCGCGGAGCGCATTGTTTACGTCGATGTTACGCTGAATGTTTTGATGCGCTCGATAGGTCAAATAACCCGTGATTACCGTGCCGATAGCGCTCAAGACGGCAATCGCCATATCGAAATAACTTGTCGGGTCTTCTCTGAGTAAATGCAGAGAAATATAACATGAACAGATCATTCCGGCCGTGCAGGTGCCCATTGCGTTTCTTAGAAATTTTACCTTTGGAAGCGAAAGCGGCGCATTGCTCAGCAGGTTTTGGAGATATGGCTTTAAAATAACTTCCTGCGTTTCGATAAAATCCCCTAAAATATCGATGCTCTCGGACAAAACAGCCCGCCCGGCTTCGGTAGCCGGATCGGCTTGGTCGATGTTTGCGGCCAGTTCGTCCAGATTTATGAATTCATCGTTGTCGGCAACCATTGGAATAATGAACCCCTGATATAATTATTAACGTCTAATGCAGGGCACTTTAGGAGCCGGAAATATCAATTGCAATAGCGCGGAAGAATCGGCATATTCCTGTTCCGTTTGAGCTAAAAACGGCTCCCAGAAAGAGGACACGTGACCGCCCCTTCGTTGCAAAAACGAACGAATATTCCTGCGCCTGAAGATGCAACGGCGGTTTTAGTGCTTTCGGACGGTTCCGTTTTCTGGGGCAAGGGCTTGGGCGCCATCGGCTCCAGCGTCGGCGAGGTCTGTTTCAACACCTCCATGACCGGCTATCAGGAAACCCTGACCGACCCCAGCTATGCCGGCCAGATCATCACCTTTACCTTTCCCCATATCGGCAATGTCGGGACGAACCCCGAAGATGTCGAAACCGCCAAGCCGGCCGCCCGTGGCCTTGTGTTGCGCGCGCCGATCACCGATCCAGCCAACTGGCGCGCGAAAGAACATCTCGATACGTGGCTGAAGACAAATAATCTTATCGGTATTTCCGGCGTCGATACGCGCGCGCTTACGCTGCGCATCCGCGAATTTGGCGCGCCGAATGGCGTAGTCGCGCATGCGCCGGACGGCAAGTTCGATCTCGATACGCTTCATGCGCAGGCCGAAAGCTGGACGGGCCTCGAAGGTATGGTACTGGCGAAGCAGGTGACTTGCAGCAAGCCTTACGAATGGAGCGAAGGCATTTGGCATCAGGAAGCCGCGCCGCAGCGGTTCCACGTAGTGGCGGTCGATTACGGCGCCAAGCAAAACATTCTGCGCTGCCTTGTGAATGCCGGATGCCGCGTGACGGTCGTTCCTGCAACGGCATCAGCCGAGGAGATTTTCCAGCTTAATCCTGACGGCGTGTTTCTCTCGAACGGTCCCGGCGATCCTGCCGCCACGGGTATTTACGCCGTGCCGGTCATTAAGGCGATTATAGAGCGCGGCTTGCCGCTGTTCGGCATATGTCTCGGCCATCAATTGATAGGATTGGCGCTCGGCGGGAAAACCACCAAGATGAGACTCGGCCATCGCGGCGCGAACCAGCCGGTGAAGGATTTGCAGACCGGCAAGGTCGAAATCACCAGCCAGAACCACGGCTTTGAGGTGCAGACGGATACGCTGCCTTCATCGGTGGAAACCACGCATATCAGTCTCTTCGACGGCTCAAATGAAGGTTTAAGGCTTAAGGATAAGCCGGTGTTTTCCGTACAATATCACCCCGAGGCTTCACCCGGTCCTCATGACAGCCATTATTTGTTCAAGCGGTTCGTCGATATGATCGCAGCCCACAAAGGCAAGCGGAGGGCGGCATGAACGCTATCCAGCAACGCATAGAAGCCTTTAACGCGGTACGCGATATTCCATACAGGATCGATATCGCAGATAGAAGTAAAGATAATTCATGTGCCGCCAAAGCAAAAAAATTGCAGGCGCGGCTCGCGGCTCGGGATATTGTATCGCGCCGCATGCGTTGCCGCTTTAACTGGCGCGAAACTTCACTACCGCTTGATGTAACTTCCAAAGTACCGCTATCGGATTCCTGGCATGAATATCTTCATGTCTATGTTCCCGAAACGCGGCAATTGGTTTCGGTCGATTCCACATGGGATATTGGCGTACGCGCAGCGGGATTGCCTGTTGCGGAATGGGATGGAGTAAATGCAACTCCTTTGGCCGTGAAGCCATCCCTTATATATACGCCTGAAATGAGCGCGAGCATCATTGCGGCAAGTGATGCGCTGGAGGATGCCCCTGATTCAGGCAAACTGTGGGAAGCTATGAACACGGAATTCGGCCCTTTTGTGCACGCTCTCAATAACTGGCTGGATCAGCAGCGCCAAAGGCCGGGGACGCTTCATGCCTAAACGCACCGACATCAAAACCATCTGCATCATCGGAGCGGGGCCCATCGTGATTGGGCAGGCGTGCGAGTTCGATTATTCCGGCGTACAGGCCTGCAAGGCACTGCGGCAGGAGGGCTACCGGATCGTGCTGGTGAATTCCAATCCGGCGACGATCATGACCGACCCCGAAATTGCCGATGCGACCTATATCGAACCGATCACTCCATCCATCGTCGCGAAAATTCTGGATCACGAAAAGCCCGACGCGCTGCTGCCGACCATGGGCGGTCAGACGGCATTGAAGACCGCCATGGCGCTGGCGAAAGAGGGTACGCTGGAACGGCTCGGCATCGAGCTTATCGGCGCCAACCGCGCCGCGATTGAAAAGGCCGAAGACCGTTTCCTGTTCCGCGAAGCGATGGCCAAAATCGGCCTGTCCTGTCCTAACAGCCGCGTCGTTAAAACCATGGCCGAGGCGCAGGAAGCCTTGCCCGAAATCGGTTTGCCCGCGATCATTCGCCCCAGTTTCACTTTAGGCGGTACGGGCGGCGGCATCGCCTATAACCGTACCGAATATGTCGAGATCGTCGCCAGCGGCCTTGCGGCCAGTCCGGTTCATGAAGTTCTGGTCGAGGAATCCGTTCTCGGCTGGAAAGAGTACGAAATGGAAGTGGTGCGCGACCGCAAGGACAACTGCATCATCGTCTGCTCGATTGAAAACGTCGATCCGATGGGCATTCATACCGGCGACAGCATTACCGTAGCCCCCGCGCTGACGTTGACGTATAAGGAATATCAGATC
>JAATFY010000172.1 GCA_015654915.1 Rhodospirillales bacterium | reverse complement strand
TGAGCGGAGCGGGAGGCCGCGGCCGGCGGCGCAGGTTTGAACGAATTTACCGCCTGGGCCACGGTTTCACCCTGAACATCGATCACTATGGAGTTGTCGCTGGCGAAGTCCTTGAGCTTCGCCTTCGGGCCGACCGCGAAGGAGACTTCCAGATCGCCGTCCTTGTCTATGGCGGCCAGAAAATTATGCGCGCGGGTCAGGTGGTCGAAGTCGGAGCCGAAGCGCGGCTGGCCCGCCGCCGAAAATTTGAGGGTAACCTGATTGCCTTCTTTGCGGACGGTGTAAGCCACCTTGCGCGGCCAGTCGAAAACGACACGGTCGAAATCGGGATGCACGCCGGCGCGCGCGGTAATGACCGGCGTTGGCGCGGACGCCGCTGCCGTTTCGGCGTACGCCGAAGACGCCCCGCCCGAAAGCAGGATCAGAAAACCGGCAAAGAGCAGGATAGAAATGCGCATGAAAAGGAAGGAACCCCCGTCACCGCGGCGGAACGCGACAGCCCCGCAGCGAGCATAAGAGTACGACATGATGCGGCGAAGTTCCAGCATTAGAGGATCAAAAACGGCCATCGGGTGCCGGAAAGCGCCGCGCCCGTTGAACATAGCGCGGGGTAGTGGCACAAAAACAAGGTTTTTGCGGTTCGGCGGCCCTGTTTCGCTAGCGGAAACGATCCGCCTATTTGATTTGCGGCAACTGATCCTGCTTGGTCAAAGCCACGGTCAGTTCCTTGGCTTTCTCGGGCGCCATCTTGGCCATGATCGGCGCGGTGCGCGCCGGTTTCATTTTCTCGATCACGCCGAGCAAAACCGGCATGTCGAGCGTCTCGAAAATCTTTGCCGCTTCGTCCGGCTTCATCGTCTCGTAAATCTTGACGAGGTTATCAAGCTGCGCCGCCTGCGCGCCGCTGGCCTGCGCCACCATGGACTGCAACTGGCCGCGAAGGGTTTCCAGTTCCTTGATTTTCTGGTCGACACGCTGTTCCGTGACTTTCATCAGCGCTTCGCGGGTATCGAGTTCCTTGGCGCGTTTATCCAATTGCGCGCGGCGGTCGGACAGTTGGTTGAGCACTTCGATCTCGGCGGGCGAAACGTCGGTATCGTCCGGCGGCGGCGTGCCGAGCGCCGGATTGGCGGTATCGGCTGCCTTGGAAGCGTCGGATGCCGGCGCGGTTGCCGCGACCGGCGGGGCGGAAGGTTTGGGCGCTTCGGCCTGCGTCTGGGCCATGGCGGCCGATGCGAATAACCGGCCCGAGGAAACAGAATCCCATACGTCGGCGACGCGCGTGACGGCGATGACGAAGCCGACGCAGATCAGGAGCGGCAGGAGATAGCGCGGGTTGGTAAAGAAACGGGAATATTTCATAATCTCAACTCAGTTTCTGCAAGGCTTGCAGCAATTCTTTTTCGGCGCGCGACGAGGGCGCGGCGGCGGGGTTTTCGGTTTTGCGGGGGGGCATCTGCGTGACTGTGCTGTTGCTTTGAGGATCGGACGCAGGCTGGGTCTGGGGTTTTGCTTCAGGCATTTTAGCTTCGGGAGATTTCGTTTCCGGACGCATTGCGCTCGATGCGGCCACGCTCAGGCGTTCCGCTACGCCGTCGGCGCTTTCGACGATGAAGTGCAGTTCGTCCCGCACCATGACGGCCTTTTCGACCAGTTTTTCGAGGTCGTCGCCGCTGTCGCGCGCGGCAACGCGCAGGCCCTTGATGCCCGCTTCGGCGCGGATCACGGTGGCGTTGAACTCATGGACGAAGCGTTCCATCTCGATGCGGCCCTGCCGCAATCCGGCAAGATGCCGGATCAGGCGCGTTGCCTGCACAAGCCCCATGCCCATCATCGCGATCAGGATTATATCCAGCGCCGCGCGGATCCATTCACTCATTGTCTTCCTTCGGATGATGGAGGGTTACGTCCTCGACCTTGACGGCCATATGCCCGTTCAACGATCCCATGCGGCCCTGAAACAGGGTGACGTCGCCCGCGCGCAGCGCGATCAGGTCTTCGGCTTTGACGTTCAACATGAGGCGCGAGCCGGGCTTCCAGTTAATGATCTCGCTGAGCGGCAGCGTCACCTCGTCCAGCACCGCATGCATTTTCATGTCGGTCATCAGAAGTTCCTTGCCCAGATGGGTTTCCCAGATGGAATCGCGGCCGAATTTTTCACCCATGAACATCTGCAGCAGCAGTTCGCGGATCGGCTCCAGCGTGGCGTAGGGAATGAGGATTTCGATGCGGCCGCCGCGGTCTTCCATATCGATGCGGAGCTTGGCCAGCACGGCGGCGTTGGCCGGACGCGCGATGGTGGCGAAGCGCGGATTGGTCTCAAGGCGATCGAAACGGAACGTCACCGGCGACAGCGGATCGAACGCGCCGGACATATCAGCCAGTACGACGCGCACCAGACGCTCGACCAGATTGCGCTCGATGGTCGTATAGGGGCGGCCT
>JAATFY010000126.1 GCA_015654915.1 Rhodospirillales bacterium | reverse complement strand
TATGGATCTCGCGCACAATCTGCGCTTCGGCGCGATGCGTCATGGTTGTGTAGGGATGTTTCCAGTCGCCTTGAATACCGAGGCGTTGAAATTCGTCGGTCTGCACATTCTTCCAATGTTCGGCAAAGGCGCGGCATTCGGCGCGGAACTGAAGCCGATCAACTTCGTCCTTATTCTTTTTCTGTTCGCGATATTGCTCTTCGATCTTCCATTCGATCGGCAGGCCATGGCAGTCTCAGCCCGGCACATAGGGCGCGTCGAAACCCAGCATCTGGTAACTGCGGACGACGACGTCCTTCAGGATTTTATTGAGCGCATGGCCGATATGGATATTACCGTTGGCGTAAGGCGGCCCGTCGTGAAGAATGAATTTCTCGCGGCCCTTGGCCTGCGCCCGCAACCGGCCATAAAGATCCATCGCCTTCCAGCGCGCCAGAAACTCCGGCTCCTTTTGCGGCAGGCTGCCGCGCATCGGAAAATCGGTTTTCGGGAGAAACACCGTATCGCGGTAACTCGCCGCGCTGTCGCCTGCCTCACCGTTGGGTTGGACGGCTGTATCGCGCGGGCGCAGCGGGTCGGTTTTTGTCGGTTCGCTCATGAAGGCAAGATACTGGCCCGCACAGCGCCGGACAAGCGGCGTTTTAGCGTGCCGGAGAGGTCAGCCGCAATTTGGCCGTTTCTATATCCTGCATGATCTGCTGGCGCAGCGCGTCGGTGTCGGGAAAAGCCCGTTCCGGACGGATGAAATCGATCAGTTCAACTTCCCATTCCTGCCCGTATATATCGCCCTCGAAATCGAACATGTGGAATTCCAGCATCTCGGTCTTGCCGTCGACCGTGGGCCGCACACCGATATTGGCGACGGCCTGATGTTTCAGGGGGCCGCCGACAGGACCTGCATTGACGGCATAGACGCCGAATTTGGGACGCAGATATTCGCCGAGCGCGATATTGGCAGTCGGCACGCTCAACCCGCGCCCGATTTGCGCGCCGTGTTCGACGACACCGGCAATCGACCACGGGCGGCCGAGAATATGTTCGGCGGTGCGCAAATCACCCGCCTGCAAAGCTTCGCGCGTGCGGGAAGACGACATCACCTCACCCTGCTCGTCGCGGAACGGCGTCACTTCCGTCACGCCGACGCCGTGCGGACCCAGCCAGTTGCGCAAGGTCTGCATCGTGCCGCTGCGCTCGTGCCCGAAGACGAAATCGAAACCGGCGACGATGTGCTGCGCGCCGTATTCCTCCATCAGAATATCGCGCACGAAATTCTGTGCCGGAAGCAGCGAAAATTCCTTGGTGAAGGGCAATACAATAACGTCCTCGATACCCAGCGCGCACATCAGGCGCACTTTGGCGGGGCCCGGGGTCAGGCGGAACGGCAGCATGTCCGGTTTAAAAACAGAGCGCGGGTGCGGCTCCAGCGTTATGACGCGCGCGGGAACCCCCATGCCGTTGGCTTTTTCGACCGCCGTTTTAATGACAGCCTGATGACCGCGATGAACGCCGTCGAAATTGCCGAGCGCGAAAACGCCGCCCTTAAGGCCGGAAACAGTATCGGATAGTTTGAAAGCCAGATTTGACATAGATGAAAAGTTCCGGTGGATGAGCTCGGCGAATGGCTTATGATACGAAGAAAGGCTGACAAACCTCAAGCACTGCTTTACGTTACAACCTATGCTTGATCATCCCGCGCTCTCTACCAGCAAGTTTCATCATCTCGGTGACGGCAAACGTATGCGCTATGCGCTGTCCGAGCCGGAAAAAGTGCGTTGCACCATTTTGATTGCGCCGGGACGGCGCGAGTTCATCGAAAAGAAATACGCCGAAATGGGCCGCGAATTTTTGCAGCGCGGATTCCGAATCATCATGTTCGAATGGCGCGGCCAGGGATTGTCGGATCGTTTCCTGAGCGGCGCGAAGCGGCAGCACGATCATGTTCCCGACTTCGGCATTCATCTGGATGATTTAAGTTCGTTCTACGAAAAGATCGTCCGCGCCTACCGAAGCGGGCCCTTGCTGGTGGCGGGGCATTCGATGGGCAGCCATCTGTTGCTGCGCTGGCTTGTAGAACGGCAAAAAACCGGTATCGACGCCGTTCTTCTGACCGCGCCGATGCTGGCGCTGTCGTCCCTGCCGGTTCATGTGACGGCAAGGGCCATGAGCTGGACGGCTTTGCGCCTCGGTCACGGCGCCGATTACGCGCCCGGTCAGCATGATTACAACGCGCGCGACCGCGCGTTCGACAACAACCCGTTGACGCACGATCCCGAGCGTTTTGCGCTGATGGAAAAATATTTCGCCGCTTATCCCGATCTGGCCATCGGCGGCGTGACATGGGGCTGGCTCGACGCCGCGCTGAAATCCATGCACTTAATGCAACAGCGGCGTTATTTCGAGCAACTTGCGTTACCTATATTGACGATCACCGGCGGCGCGGATCACGTGACGCCGCCGACCGAGCTTGGCCGCATCATCAAGCGCATTCCGAATGCCACACCGGTCGTGATCCCGAACGCGCGTCACGATATATTGAACGAACTCGCTATTTACCGGCTGGAGGCGTGGCGGTAGATCGACGGGTTTCTCGGGAAGTTCATGCCCCAGTAACATCCACGCAGGAACAGGCATCGGCCTCGCGTAGAACCGCCAGCAAATCCTCAAGCTGCAACGTCACGCACCCCGCCGAAGGGCTGAAATCCGGACGCGCGAGATGCAGGAAAATGGCACTTCCCATCCCGGCCTTTACCGGGTCGTCATTGTAGCCGAGAACGACAACCACGTCGTACAGATGATCGTCCCGCCACATCCGGTCGATGCCGGCATAGGGATGGCGAACGAGTTTATTATAATTCGGATCCTCCGGCGCTTCGCACCAGCCGTCATCCGGACCGAGCGCCCGCACCGGCAGAACCGTTACCGGTTGCGGCAAACGGTCGGCGCGGTAAAACGCCTCCCGCATCATCCACCGTCCGGCTGGCGTAGTCCCGTCGCCTTCGCGTTTGGCATCGGCCGCGATGATGCCGTTGCGGCCGATCGCGCAGCGGAATCGGGCATTTCCCCACAGGGCCGTAGTCGGGTTTTTGACGATCAAATCCATAAGAAAACCGGCTTTTGATTTCTGCGTTACCCATGTTATCACACGCGTCATTCGCCGTGGGAGACAAAATGGCCGACACCAATAACGACCTGTTGAAACTGATCCATGACACGAAAGCCGTTTCGATCTGGAACCGTAAAACCGGGCCGGTTTTCTGGTACGTTCTCGGGGTGCCTGGGCCGTTTTACGTCAACACCGAAATGGTCATCGGCCCCGAACTTTCGGCAAAACTGCTTGAAAAAATCACGTCCATCATAGCATCGACAAGCGACCCTGCCGCTCGCGCCGCGCAACTGAACGACCTTATTCTGGATGCCTATAAAAACAGCGCCATGTACCGGCAGGTCATCGCCGCCATGGTCGCCAAGGCAAAAACCGAATTTCCGGCGGGAAGTTACGACGTCGTTTCGGGCGGCGAGCGGCGCGACTGGCTGTTCTCCATTCCCTTCGCCAAAGAAATCGGTGTCCGGCACGTTTTCCTGTTCAAGGATCACAGCACCTATTGCGAAGAGAAACTAAAGGCCGGAGAGAAAGCCCTGCATGTCGCTGACCTCATTAACAACGCCGCCAGCTATTTTGACATGTGGTTCCCGATACTTGAAAAAGCGCAGCTCGATTATATCGGCACGCTCTGCATCAATATCCGCGGCACGAATGGATTGAAAAGACTGGCGGAGCACGGCAAGAAAACCGTTACGCTTAACAACGTCGATATCGGTTTCTTCCAAAAATCTCTGGCAAGCGGCCTGATTGATGCGGGAACACTGGCCGAACTCGATACGTATTTCGCCGCGCCTAAGGATTGGGCAGAAAAATACCTGATGGGCGACGTGAAACTGTTCGACGTCGAAAATCTCGATAAAAAATCGTACGAACGGCTGCAATCGTTCTTCACCAAAGATCCGTGGTCTTTGAAACACGGCAACGAAACGTTTTTCGCGGCGATGCATGCGGAAATCGCGAAGCGGCTGAACGCCTAGCCTATACCCGTTTTCCCTTGGTGGGGTCGACGCCGCGCTGCATGTCCATCCGCGCCGCCTGCCGGTGGATATAGCTATTGATCATGCCGATCTTGTTTTCACGGATCAGCGACCGCACCGGATCGCCATTGTTGTTTTCATCGGTAAAGACATAGCGCAAATAGGGGCCGGTCGAATTTAGCGTCTGATGCCATGCCGCCGTCAGGCCTTGCGCCAGCATGTAATTCGCCGCATGGCCAATGCTCTGTTCGGCCAGATGCATAAGGCCCATGAAGCTTTCCTCGACCGAACCGGCATGGATGGTGGTGATGACAAGATGACCTGTCGTCGCGGCCCGGAGAATCTGTTCCGCCGCGCGGGGCGAACGCACCTCGCCGACCAGCATGTAACGCGGCGTCCAGCGCAAGGCGCGTTTCAGCGGCGTGGCCCAGTCTTCGTCCTTGTCGACCTGCACCTGATAGCAATAGCCGTAATCGCCGACGGGGCCGTCCAGCATATATTCGACCGGGTCTTCGACGGTAATGCCGACGCCGCCGAACCGTTTCAGGAAATCCGCCAGCAGAGCGAAAGATGTCGTGGTTTTGCCGTGGCCGGTCGGCCCTGAAATCAGGATCAACCCGTCGCGCTGCCCGAGGCGGCGGAGATGGTCGCAAATATGCGGCGCGAACGCCAACTCTTCGAGCGAAGGCACGCGCGAACTGATGCGGCGCAGAATGACCCAGCCCTGCCCGTTCGCCAGCCGCTGATAGGATTGCCGAAACCGCATGCCGTCATATTCGTAAGACGAATCCGGATTATCGATGTTATTGAGCAACTGTCCCGCGATCGTCATGCTTTCGGAGCGGTATTGGTCCGGCAGAACACGGCTCCAGTTATTGGTGTAGTCGCGGCCCGGCGAACGGAAGCGCGCCTGCCCCCGGCCGCCGTCATCGATCCGGACATACAGATCCATGAACGGCAAATCGCGCAGGCGCGTGCCGGTGGATTCTTTAGTAGAAGCGCCTTTGACGGGAATGTTCATTTTATCACGTCTTCTTTGGCGGCTGCGTCGGCGTAAAAGCCGGCGGCGGCTGCGTGGCTGCCGACTTGTTGGCCAAGCGCGCGGCGATGCGGTCGATATAGGTCGATATCATGCCGATCTTGTTTTCACGGATAAGCGACCGAATCGGATCGCCCGGCGAATCCGGCTCGGTGAACAGATATTTGATCCACGGACCTGTATCGCGCATGGTCTGGTAAATTACGCCGGTCAGGCCGGCGGCGAGGATATTCTGTACGCCGGGCCCCATCGCCTGTTCCGCCAGGAATATCAGCCCCATTAACGCTTCTTCCGCAGCACCCGCATGAACAGTGGTGATAACCAGATGGCCCGTGGTGGCGGCGCGCAGCAATTGCTCGGCAGCCTTCGGCGTGCGGATTTCACCGACATATATGTAGCGTGGAGCCCAACGCAAGGCGCGTTTCAGGCAAACCGCCCAGTCTTCTTCCTGATGTACTTCGACCTGAAAACACTGGCCGCTGTCGCCATGGCGGCCCTTCAGCATATATTCGACCGGATCTTCGATCGTAACGGCGGTTCCACCATAAGCGCGCAAATAATAAGCCAGCAACGCAACGGCTGTTGTCGTTTTGCCGTGGCCCGTCGCGCCCGAAACCAGAATAAGGCCGTCGCGCTTGCCGAGGCCTTTCATGTGATCGCTGATCGTCGGCATAAAACCGAGCTTGTCGATGTCGGGGATAATCGTGTTGATGCGTCGCGCGCAAACCCAAACGGTGTTGTCGGACATTTTCTGTTTCGATAGGCGGCAGCGCACGCCTTCGAAATCGATCGAGCCATCATTACCGTCCCGAAGAGCATCGTTCACGGCGGACATGAAGCGGTCGATCACCACCTGATATTCGGCAGGCACCAACTGGTTGGCCGTGCCTTTGCCTCTTTCCTTGGAACGGTAGAGCGCCTGATCCGGCTTATCCAGCCGCACATACAGATCGATAAAAGGGAGATCGTTAAGAGACAAAGACATACAGGACCCCAGAAGCCGAGCCTAAATGTCCGCCACGCCCCAAAAGGCAGGAGACATAGGGGCGAACCCTACTATTTCTTGCCCGTTTTCGGTTAAGATCGGCTTAATTTCGGAATTCGGCTTTAAGCTCTTCACTAAAGTCAGGGTGTCCGGATTGACCGGAACTCCGTAAAAAGCCGGACCGTTCCGGCTGGCGAAAGCCTCCAGTTTATCGAGACGGCCAGCTTCATCAAACACTTGAGCATAGAGCGCCAACGCATTGGGCGCGGAAAAAATACCGGCGCAGCCGCAAGCGCTTTCCTTGGCGGCGCGGGTATGCGGCGCGGTGTCGGTGCCAAGGAAAAACATCGTGCCGCCCGACGTCGCCGCCTTGACCAGAGCCGCGCGGTGTTTTTCGCGCTTGGCGACCGGCAGGCAATAGTAGTGGGGGCGGATGCCGCCCTGAAACATGGCGTTGCGATTGATAAGCAGATGATGCGCCGTGATGGTCGCCGCCAGAGTGTTTTTCGATCCCTCTGCCGCGACATAATCGGCGGCTTCCTGCGTCGTAATATGCTCGAACACGATTTTAAGCGCGGGGAAATCCTTGCGCACGGGTTTCAGGGTTTTCTCGATAAAAACCGCTTCGCGGTCAAAGACATCGATATCGGCACCGATTGCCTCGCCATGCACCAGAAGCGGCATGCCGATTTTCTGCATTTGCTCCAGCACCGGATAAATCTTTTTGATATCCGTGACACCATGCTCGCTGTTGGTCGTCGCATGCGCAGGATAAAGTTTGGCCGCCGTGATGACGCCTTCGGCATGACCGCGCGCGAGATCGGCGGGGTCGGTCGCATCGGTCAGGTAAACCGTCATCAGCGGCGTGAATTTCACGCCCGCCGGAACCGCGGCGATGATCTCGTCGCGGTAAGCCTTGGCGCGCGCCGCGGTCGTTACCGGCGGCTTGAGATTGGGCATGATGATGGCGCGGGCGAAGATTTTCGCGGTGTAAGGCAGAACCGCGCGCAGCAGATCGCCGTCGCGCACATGGACATGCCAGTCGTCGGGACGGGGAATGGTCAGGCGAATCGCGGAAGGGTCGGGCATGAAGCGTTAAAATCCACAAATAAGAAGGCGTACGAATATATCGCAAAAACCGCGACAATTGGCTATAGAATCATCTCTCAGTCTTCCCGAGCCTTTTTCGAGTTCTTCATGCCCCTGATCCAGCCCCGCACCGCCCAAGGAACGCTCGAGCTTCTGCCGCGCGAGCAGATGGTTTTCCAGCACATGATCGATACCATCCGGCGCGGGTATGAGCGTTTCGGCTTCGTGCCGATTGAAACGCCGGTGTTCGAGTTGAAAGACGTGCTGCTGACCAAATCCGGCGGCGAGACGGAAAAGCAGGTCTATTTCGTGCAATCGACCGGCGCATTGGCGCAAGGGCACGAGGCTGAACTGGCGCTGCGTTTCGACCTTACCGTACCGCTGGCGCGTTATGTCGCGGAGCACGAGCATGAGTTGGCCTTCCCGTTCCGGCGCTACCAGATCCAGCGCGTCTATCGCGGCGAACGGGCGCAGCGCGGGCGGTTCCGCGAGTTTTACCAGTGCGACATCGACGTAATCGGCAAGGACAAGCTCGATCCCGCTTACGATGCCGAAATCCCCGCTATCATCGTGCAGATTTTCGAAGAACTGAAAATCGACGACTTCACGATCCATTTCAGTAATCGGAAAATCTTACAAGGCGTACTAAGACCTT
>JAATFY010000203.1 GCA_015654915.1 Rhodospirillales bacterium | reverse complement strand
GGTCTACGGCCCCTGGGGACGGCCCGACATGGCCCCTTATATATTCACGAAACAGATAGTGGCGGGCCAGCCGATCAAGGTCTTCAATCACGGCAAGATGAAACGCGACTTTACCTATATCGACGATATCGTGCAGGGAACGCTTGCCGCGCTCGATCGCCCACCGGCGGTAAAAGATAATCAGCTGCCTTACGCGCTTTATAATCTCGGCAATTCCCGCGCCGAGAATTTAATGGATTTTATCGCCGCGTTCGAAAAGGCTCTCGGCAAAAAAGCGCAAATCGATTTCCAGCCGATGCAACCGGGCGATGTGGCGGAGACTTTCGCCAATATCACATCCAGTAAGCGTGATTTGGACTATAAACCCACGATGTCAATAGCCGATGGTGTTCCTAAATTCGTCGAATGGTACCGTTCGTACCATAAAGCCTGATCAGCCGATATCGACGATGACCGGCACGTGGTCGCTGGGTTTCGGATCCCAGCCGCGCGCATGTTTGAGGGTTTTTGTCTTCTTGAGCGAAGCGGTCAGATTCGGGGTCACCCAGATATGGTCGAGCCGCCGCCCGCGGTCGGACGCTTCCCAATCGTTCGCGCGGTAACTCCACCATGAATAAAGCTTCTGGTCGTGCGGTACGAAATGCCGCACCGCATCGACCCAATTATGCGCCTTCTGCCAGTTTAAAAGTTTTTCGACTTCAATTGGCGTATGTGAAACGACGCCAAGCATCTGTTTATGAGACCACACATCGTGTTCCAGCGGCGCCACGTTCAGGTCGCCGACAAGGATTGTAGCTTTCGATTTGTCCTTGCGGCTTTTCCACCATGCCGTTTGCTCATCGAGGAAGCCGAGTTTGTGCGCGAATTTCGGATTGGCTTTCGGGTCTGGAATATGGCGGCCCGCGGGAACATAGCAGCAATGCACCTCGGTGCCGTCCGGCAGTTCCGCGAAAATATGGCGGCAATCCTCGCGGTTATGCCAGTTTTTGACGCCGGTTTTCGCCAGCGGCAGGCGCGACAAAATGGCGACGCCGTTATAGCTTTTCATGCCGAGGATATGCTGGTGCTTGTAGCCTTTGGCCGCCAGCGCCGCCGCCGGAAAAGTTTCATTGACCGTCTTGGTTTCCTGCAGGCAGATGACGTCGGGCTTATGCTCGTCGATGAACTGCTCGACAAGGCCGATGCGAAGACGTACCGAATTGATGTTCCAGGTGGCGATTCTCATGATTTTAAGAGTACACCGCTATCGCTATGGTTAAGAAAATAATCGGTTCACTCAGGACTTGCGAAACGGCCTGATATAAGCCAATCAATAAGCCATTCTGAACATGCGGATTATAGCAGGCTATTCTTAATGACGGAATTCAGATCTTACGCCAATACCCTGACAAGGCTCGTAAAAAGGCGATTCGAAAACCCGGGCATGACCTATAACGCGGGCAACTGCCTCGCACTTATCGCTCCCGCTCTCCAGTTCCTTATCAGCACGGACGGCAATCTTGCGGCGACGACACGAAATCTGGAGCAATATTTTGCCGGCAATGCGCCATCGGTTGCTACGACATTTACCTCGCTTCTCTTTTTCTGCAGCTCATGGAACTACGACAGGGCTTGGGATAATGGATTTCCCCCTGACGAGGGGAAAAACAGGTGGGGACACGGATGGTCGGCTGCGGGCGCCGCCCTTTTAACCATAGGTATGGCGCTCCTCAGTAAATCGCAATTTTCCCTTGCGGCGGCCATTATCGGTGGGACCTTGCATGCCGGTGGAAAAGCAGGCAGCCTTGCCGATCCACAACGTGACTGGTTATATAAATTACTGCCTCTGACGAGTCGCCCCTTCATGATGGCGTCGCTCATTGAGGATATTCGTGAAAACTTTACGAAATATCCGCACGTACGGGATGGGGCGTTGCATTCCGTTCTGCAAACCCTTCTCCTTGGCTGCAATCTTCTATGGGGCAGGGCCGACATTATGCTGATGCCGGAAGGGCCGGTCAGGGAGGTCTTACATAGGGTTTTGCTTATCCCGGCAACAAAACCAGGACCCAGTTCGTAATTTACGGCGCCGCCGAGCCGTTGCTCTTGCCGAAATCGGGCGGGACAAACGTAAAAGTATTATGGGTGAACGCCACGTCGTAGCGCACATTTTCAAGATTGACGCCGGTGGTATGCCCTTGCGGGTCGAGCACGCGCCACTGGCGCAGCTTCAAAGGGTTATCTTCGAAGATGAGTGTGAGTTGTCCGGCGGCGGGATCGCTGGCCTGCACCAGCGTAATCTCGATCTTGGCGGGAAAGCGCTTGAAGCCGGTCACGACGACATCGCCGCCCAGTTTGATCGGATCGCGCAAAATGAATTCGGCGAGGCTCGATCCCTGATCGACGTTGGTTTGCGCCTTCAGCTCGCTGTTCCAGATATGGACAGAGCTGCCGTCGGCGACGATGAAATCCTTGTTGGGTGGGCTGTAGACCACGCGCATCTTGCCGGGACGCTGGATGGCGATGGTGCCGCGCATAATGCCGCCGTTATCGTCGATCTGCAGAAAATCGGCGGAGATGCTTTTCAACTCATTCAGGTAAAGCTCGATCCGGCCGAGGTCGGCGCTGTCCTTGGCGGAAAGGACCGCAGGTGCCACGGCTTCCGCCGCCGCAAAAGAGACGGCAGGGACCAGCGATAAACACAGGAAAAGGACGAGAACGGGGATGCGCATGGCCGGACAATGGCCGGAAATTGCGGCGAAAGAAAGGGAGATTTTGGCTAAGGCGCGGGGCTTTGTCCTGCTGCTGTCGCCGGTTTAACCGGTTGGGTTTCCGCGCATCGCGCCCATTGGCGCACCTGTCCCAGAATGATCGAAGCATGGGGATGCACGACGAACAGGGCGCGCTTGGCGCCCACCGGCAGGCCAGCCGGCAATTCCGCCTGCGACTTGTCGCTGACCAGAATCGCGCCGCCGTTATTTGCGGTGAGGTCGACGCCAAATCCGCCCCGCGTCCAAGGGCTTTCCTTGATCTGGAGATAGCTATCCGTGCCGATCAGCAGCGTGTGCAGCGGTTGGGGTCGGTCGAAAGCCAGAAATAAACGTCCATTGAATTACTCTTCCCGCGTTAATTTTTTACC
>JAATFY010000001.1 GCA_015654915.1 Rhodospirillales bacterium | reverse complement strand
GGGCGTTTCGCGCCGGAAGACGTGGAAAAATTGCGCGGCGCGGCGGGCCAGTCGGTCGGCGAAGCCGCCGGATGGGTTGGCAATATCCTGAAACAGATCGTCAGCAGCGGTCTCGCTCTGTTCGATATCGTCGCCCTCACGATCATCACGCCGGTCGTGGCGTTTTATATGCTGCGCGACTGGCACAAGCTGACCAAATCGATCGATTCCCTTTTCCCACGCCGTTATTACGACGTTATTCAAAGCCAGTTGAGTGAAATCAACGTCACTCTTTCCGGCTTCATCCGCGGAAATGTTCTTGTCGGCCGGGCGCTCGGGTTCGTCGATAGCGTCGGTCTCAGCCTTGTAGGCCTTCATGACGGGGGGGCCATCGGCATCACCGCCGGTGTGCTGTCCTTCATTCCCTATGTCGGCACGGCGTTCGGCTGGATCACCAGCCTGATTTTGGCGTTCGTCCAGTTCGACGATGACTGGACGCATATTGGCATGGTCCTCGGCGTGTTCCTTCTCGGCCATATTCTCGAATCCTACGTGCTGACGCCGCGTCTTGTCGGCCAGCGCGTGGGGCTGCATCCCGTCTGGGTGTTGTTCGCCCTGATCACCGGCGGCAAGCTGATGGGCTTTACCGGCGTCCTGATCGCCGTTCCGGCCGCCGCGGTCATCGGCGTGCTGACGCGTTTCGCCATCCGCCAGTACAGGGCCAGCACGGTCTATAAAGATACGTTATGAGCTCCCCTACCCGGCAATATCCGCTGCCGCTGCCGCACCGGGAGGCGATGGAGGCCGACGATTTCATGGTCACGGCCAGCAACCGCGAAGCCGTGGCGTGGCTCGACAAATGGCCGGACTGGCCGGCGCATTGCCTTGTCATCCACGGTCCTGCGGGCAGCGGCAAAACGCATTTGGCGCATGTCTGGCAGGCGCGCAGCCACGGCAAATCCGTAACGCTTGCCGAGCTTACGGCGCAGGATGCCGGAACGCTGATCATGAACAACCGCGTTATCTCCCTCGACGATGCCGAAAAAATATCCGGCGATGCGCCGCGCGAAGAAGCCCTGTTCCATCTCTACAATCTTTTGCGGGAGATGAAGGGATTTCTGTTGCTGACGGCGCAGCATGCTCCGGCACAATGGCATATCCGGCTCGCCGATCTGCGCTCGCGGCTTCTGTCGGTTCCCGCCGTCGCGCTGACCGCGCCCGACGACGATCTCATGGCGGCGCTGCTGATCAAGCAGTTCCGTGACCGGCAAATCGATATCGGCATGGATGTCGTCGACTACCTCCTGCCCCGCATTACGCGAACGCCCGCCGTGCTGCGCTCCGTCGTCACCGAACTCGACCGTGCCTCGCTGGCGGAAGGGCGTGGAATTACAGTGGCTTTGGCGCGGCGGCTGCTCGAGGATCAACGCTTCCTTATTTCGTGACGAGCGGTTAAAATCGCCGCGACGTTCCGGTTCACAAGCATGAGATGTCTTTGATGCTGCGTCATATCGCATGGTTCAACGAAGCGCCGGTGGAGCCCTCTGCGGACGGCAGCCTGACCTCGACCGATGCGACAATGTCTTGCCGCTGCCTCGCGCCCGCGCGCGAGCTGGAAAAACTCGGCGTCGAATGCTCGGTGTTCGGCAACATGCACGACGCCGATCCCGCCCATGTCAGCAAGCATCTGCAAAAGCTGAACTGCGATATCGTGGTGATCGGTAAAATCTCCGGCCCGTCGCTGATCAAGCTGGCGCGCGCGGCCAAGCACCTTGGGTGCTATGTGGTGGCCGATTTCGGCAATGAAACCGGGATTTCGGCCGATCTGGTCAAGCTGGGCGAGATTGCGGACCAGATCGTGGCGGCCACAGCCGAGGTTGCCGCCCTTGTCTTGAAAAAAACCGGATCGCCGGTACTGGTCATTCCCGATTGCGACGAAAAACCGGGCGGAAAAAATTCGCCGGACGCCATTGCGCATTTATGGCTGGAAGGTTTCAAAAAACTGAAGCTCAAGCCGCCCGCCTGCGCCAATACGAATACGCCGGTCGGGCAGAAGAACTAGAGCATTTCTCATATTCTTAGATTCAATTTTCTAATTTCGTCACACCCGCACAAGCGGGTGTCCCGTTTGTTTCTTAACGGCATAACAGAAAACGGGATGCCCGCTTTCCGCCTTCGCCCTACGGGCTTCGGCGTGACTGGGTGCGGGACACGGCGTAGCTGCGCAGCAGCGAAGACGGTCGCGGGCATGAGGAGCCGAGGGTAAAGCTCCTCAATCACCGCAACACGATCCAGAAGCCGAAGCCGATGGCGGCAAGGACGGCCAGCGCCACCCATGTGAGGTATTTTTCGATAAAGGTGCGGATCGGTTCGCCGAAATGATGGATAAGGACGGCTTCGATAAAGAAACGCGTGCCGCGCGTGATCGCCGCCGATACGATGAACACCGCCAGATTAAGATGCGCCACGCCGCTGGCGACCGTGACCAGAATAAAGGGGATCGGCGTCAGGCCCTTGGCCAGAATGATCCACATGCCGTAGCGGTTGAAGGCGTGATGGAAATGCTCGAAGGCGCCTTCCATGCTGTAAGTCGAGATAATCCATTGCCCGATCGTCGCCATCGCCAGCGCGCCGATGCCGTAGCCGACGAGGCCACCCAGGACGGAGCCGAGCGTCGCGACGGCGGCAAGCCGGTAGGCGTTGACCCGCTTCGCCATCGCCATGGGTATAAGAAGGATATCGGGCGGCAGCGGGAACAACCACGGCTCGACGAAAGCCAGCGCGAACAAAAGCCATGGCGCATGGGGCTTTTCGGCTTGGCGCAACGCCCAATGATAAAGCGAACGGAGATTGGGCATTTATACCTTACTGCCCTTCGAGCGGCAGATAAACGCCCTTGGTCCAGCCGTAAATGATGTAATCCGGTTTTGTGACATCGCC
>JAATFY010000097.1 GCA_015654915.1 Rhodospirillales bacterium | reverse complement strand
TCCGGTGCTTCTGCGCGCCGAGGCCATCGACGCCAAGCTCCAGCGCTTCGCCCGCTTTTAAGTAACGCGGCGGGTTGCGGCCGCGGCCGACGCCGTCGGGCGTTCCGGTGGCGATCACATCGCCCGGCAGCAATGTCATAAACTCGCTGATATAGCTCACCAGCTGCCTGACCGGGAACAGCATGTCGGCTGTCGTGCCGTCCTGCATCGTCTCGCCGTTCAGCTTCGTCCAGAGCCGCAACTTCTGCGGATCGGGAATCTCGTCCCGCGTCACAAGCCACGGGCCCAAGGGACAAAACGTATCGGCGCTTTTGCCCTTGGTATGCTGCTGACCGCCACGCTCCAACTGAAAGGCGCGTTCGGACACATCGTCGACAACGCAGTAACCGGCGATATGATCCAGCGCCTTCTCGACGCCGATATTCTTGGCGCGCTTGCCGATGACGACGCCGAGTTCGACCTCCCAGTCGGTTTTTTCGGAGCCCTTCGGTAAAACGATATCGTCGAACGCGCCGCAAATGGCCGAGGTGGCCTTCAGGAAAACGGCTGGTTCCGTCGGCACCTTCAATCCCGTCTCAGCCCCGTGCAGGCGGTAATTGATGGCCACGCCCACCACCTTGCCGGTGCCCGCCACGCAAGCCCCGAGGCGGGGCGATCCTGCGACCGGCGGCAGTGTCTCTGGATCGAGCGCCTTAAGCCGCGCCAGCCCTTCGTCACCCAGAGCATCGCCGGTTATATCGGCAAGCACGCCCGACAGGTAGCGAATCCGCCCGAGGGCGTCCAGCATGCCCGGCTTTTCCCGCCCGTTTTCGCCGTAACGCACCAAACGCATGCCGCCTCCATCGAAGTGTTTTGATTACGTAATCTCTTTGCTAGAAGGATGCAATGAGGCTCGTTTTCCGACCATCTTTGGGACTGTTTCTGGCGCTGCTGATGCTGCCCCTCGCGGGACAGGCGCAGGCGCCGAACGACGGTACCTTACGCATTCTGCGTCCCGTCATCCATGCCGAGCAGGACAAGGCCGAACTGTGCCTCGAGTTCGACCGCCCGCTGGACACGGGCGACCGCAACCGGACAGGCGGCAATATCCGTCTCGAATCGAACGGAAAAAATATCGCGCTGGCACCGCAAAATTTCAGCCTGATTTCGTCCACGCTGTGCCTCGCCGGTCTCGACCACCACCGCGACTACCGTGTGACCGTTTCCGGTCTGCGCGGCGCGGCGAACGAAAAACTGGCCGAGCCCTATCATCTTTCCTTTTCGGTTCCCGACCGTCAGTCCGCGCTCGCTTTCGCCGGCGACGGCAGGGCGGACGGGCTGATGCGCTGGCAGGACAGCGATCCTGTTTTGCGCGCGATCAATGTCACGCGCGCGCGGCTTGAGCTTTACCGGATTAGGGATACCGCGCGCATGGCCGAAGCATGGCGGCAACGGCTGCAAACCACGCTGGCGCCGTCCGAAAGCGCCTATTTCGCCCGCCACAACGGCGAACTTTTATGGCAGGGCGAAATAGTCATGGGTGATACGCCCAATACTTCGCTAGAACAGAAAGTGCCGCTGCACGCGCTTATCGGCGACCCGGCGCGCGGCCTTTATTTCATCGTCGCCAGCGCGACGGAGACGAAAAATAAAGCCGCCAAGGGCGATCTTGCGTCGCTGGCGGGCGCATGGCTGTTGCGCTCGGATCTCAATCTCCATGCCCTGCGCGCGAACGACGGTTATTACGCCCTCACCGAAAAAACCGGCGCGCCGTCGATTGCGAAAGATGTCCATCTGACCCTCGAAGACGATAGCCTGCAATCTCTGGCAGAAGGCAAAAGCGACGGCGACGGCATTGCTTTTCTGCCTTTGGCTGCCGACAAACTGAATAGCGCCACTGTGCTGGTCGGCACAACGGAAGCGGGCGACATCGATTTCGCCGACCTGACGCAAAACGGGGAAACCGGTTTTGTTTTACCGGATACCGAAAGTTCCGTCGCGACCGGCAAGCCTTTCTATGTTCCGGATGCACATGCGGACATCACGCTGACGGCGCGCGACCGTCACGGCCGTTCCCGCATGCCTGCCGACAGCCGGCTCCAGATTCTGCGGCCCGATCACAGCTTGTACGCAATTTTACCCGTTCCCAAAGATCAGGACGGTATCGCGCATCTGTCGTTTCCTGTACCGGCGGGTAACGGCCTCTGGCCGCTGCTGTGGCAGCAGACGGACGGCCGCGTGCTGGCGGAAGGCAGGCTCCGGATTACCGCGAACGACGATGCGCCCCGTCTCGAGATAAGCGTCGATCGTCCCGTTCTGGCAGCCGACGGCGCGGTCGATCTGAAACTGAAAAGCCTTACTCTGTCCGGCAAACCGGCGCCTTATATAAGCGGCCAGATTGCCGTCGGCTGGGATGCGCCGGACCATATTTTTTCCGGTCGCGAGGATTACCATTTCGGCGACGGCGACACCAGAACCCTCGCCGCGAAACCGGTCGCGGCTTTTATCACCGACGAAAACGGGGTGGCGCAGGTGCATCTGAATCTGGCGCTTCCGAACGACGGGAGCGTTTTGCACGAAGCCCTGATCGGCGCGCAAAGCGACCCCGCCGCGGGCGCCGCCGATCCCGCCCCGCTTGCTTTGCCGGTCAGGCCGAACGATGTCCTCATCGGCATGAAACCGGCGGCGCCGGACGGAAAATTCGCCGAGAACAGCGTGGCGCACTTCGATGTCGTCGCGCTGGACGCCGACGGCAAGCGCCAGAATATCGACGGCCTCACCTACCAGATTTACGAGGAAGGCCGCAGTTTCGACTGGTATCAGGCCGAAGGCCGCTGGGACTATAAGCCGCTGCAGCAACGCCGGCGCGTCGGCGGCGGAACGCTGGCGGTTAAAGCCGATGGCGGCAACGGCATCGACTGGCCGGTAACGGCGGGAACCTACCGGCTGGAAATCGCGGATGCGAACGGTGCTGTTCGCGCGCGGTTGGGTTTCAGCGCCGGATGGGGAGGATCGAAGAACGAGGTTGCGGCGCCGGCGCTTCTGGCGTTGACGGCAACACCCCCCGTCCTTCAGGCGGGACAAGCGGCAAAAGTCCATTTCAGGCTTGACCAGCCCGCGGTGATCAGCGCCGTTATTGCCGACGACCGCATCCGCAAAGTCATTCACCAGCTAAAACCCTCCGGCGATAACGAAATCGCTTTCACGCCGGAAGAGAGTTGGGGCGACAGTATCGGCGTCCGGATCGAAACGGCGGGCCAAATCGACGGCAATCCTGTCCGGTTCGCGGGTAAAATCATTTTGCCTCTCCCGCACGCGATGCAAAAAACAAACGATGCCGCTAAAACCCCGGCGGTTGCGGCTCCGCAAGAAGCCCCGCCGGCTTTCGCGATAACAGGGGCTACACCACCGGTTTTGAAAACCGGCGATATGGCAGAATTTACTATCAGCCTTAAAAACAACGCCGCGCCTTCGGGTTCCTATCGTTACACCCTTAACAGCCCCTCGGGCCTGAAAATCACCGGAGCCGTGAGCGGCGCGGTTTCACTGGCCGCCGGCCAAAGCCGCGATCTTTCTTTTACCGTAAGCACCCTTCAGGCCGGGGATAAAGAAATCAGGCTCGACATAACGGGGCCGCATAATCTCCATCTCAATTCCGGCTGGACGCTGGCGGTCGTGAATGCGGGAATGGAGCTTGCCGATCAGCCCGCCCAGTCCATAGCGCCGCAACAGACATGGGCGCTGGCGGCCCGCGACAAGGGCCATGCGCATACGGAAACGGGCTATCTGTTTCTGGCGCCCCAGCCTTTACTTGACGTGCCGCAAATTCTATCCGCGGCGCTGCAAGCGCATGCCTTCACCAGCCGCGAAAGCGCCGCAGAACTGGAAACGCTGCGGCTGTGGCATGATCTTATTGTCCCAACAGAGCTTTTGTCCGAGCAGAAATTCCTGTCGCGGCGGCACGCGATTGTCATGCGCCTGCTCTCGCGCCAGAAGCCGGACGGCGGTTTTCCGCCGCTGCCGGGGGAGGAAGCCGATATCGCCAGCACGGCCTCGGTTCTGACGGCGCTCGGCCGGATCGATAACCCTTTGGCCAAACGGGCATCCGACGCGGCCGCCGACTGGCTCCGGCACAAAACGGAAAACAACTGGTTCGATGAAAGCGAACGCCCCGCCCGCGCGGCGGCTTACGCGGCGCTGGCCGCCACCGGCCATCTCGACGCGTCGTCCCTGCATTATTTTTCCGATACCAGCGCCGATAAATCCTTGCCGCCCCTGGCTGCCGCGCAACTCGCGGCCGCTTTCGCCACGCTCAACGACCGCGACGCGGCGGCGTTCTGGCTCAGTGCGGCGCATATCGACCCGACAGCCGATATCGAAGCCGCTCTTTTGCCGCTGCTGGCGGAAAACACGGATTTCGATGCGCAGAGCCTTCTGCCGGCGCTGGAAAAACTTTCCGGCGAGATTATCAGAAAATCATCGTCCGGTTTCGAAGCGATCACCGCGTTCCTCCGCGCGGCATGGCATCTGCAGGATCGCGCCGGAATCTGGCGCGTAACGGTTAATAATAGCGAGCAGAATCTGAAAAACATTCTGGCGGTCGCTTTGCCGGAAAAAACCGCGGCCCTCGCCGTCCGCAACCCGAACGACCGGCCGCTTTTTCTTGTCGAAGCAGAAGCGGCAAAAATTCCCTCCGCCAACGATGCCGGCATCGTACGGCGTATTTACCGCATGGACGGCGGTGAAACACCGGACGCCACTCTTCGCCGCGACGAGACATACCTGATTGTTCTTGAGGGATCGTGGTTCGGCGACAACGCCGATCCGGTTCTGGTGCGTGATTATGTGGGGCCCGCCCTGCGTCCGGTCAGTTGCGTTCTGGGCGGTTCCTTAAATGCGAGCGATTCCCTGGCATGGCTGCGCGGCTTTCTGCTGACGCCGGTGACGCTATGCGAAAAAACCGGCGAGACGATCGATGTGCTGATCGACCGGAAAAACACCGATGCAAAAACATGGCGCGTCGCCTATCTGGCCAAACCGGAATGGGGTGGCACGTTTACCCTTACACCGGCAAGCCTGCGCAGCATGGGCGAAGCGCCGCGCACGGCGCAAGGCCGCGCGGATCAAATTCACATTCAGTAAATTTATTCGACCTGAATCCAGGTTGCTTCGCGGCCCTTGGCGGCGGTCTGGACTTTCATCCGGACTTTCTGGCCCGATTCGAGTTGCTGCAATCCGGCGTTAAGAACGACGCTGCGGTGGACAAAGACGTCGCGGTCGCCGTCGTCCGGCGTGACGAAGCCGAAGCCTTTATCCGGCTTGAACCATTTCACGGTGCCGGTCATCTCGATTTCGGGACCCGTCGGCGCGCTGCGATTCTGCACCGCGTGGGGAACGTCGGCCATGCCGAGCACCTGAATGATGCTGGCGACCTGGCGGCCTTTGGGGCCGTCGGTGATCTGCACCAGAAGCTTGGTGCCTTCGGGAACATCACGCAGGCCCGCGCGGCTGACCACCGAGGAATGCATGAAAGCATCCGAGGAGCCGTCCGCGGGAGCTACGAAACCGAAGCCTTTTGTGAGATTGAACCATTTGACCACGGCTTCGGTTTGAAAGCCCTGATCGGCGGCGGATGCAAATGAATCGAACGACGACACAGCCTGACCTCTTGGTTTGTTCTCCGACAACGAATAAAACCCTACCCGCCCCTTTTACCCCCGGCAACCGCCGGGACCTTCAAAATTCTTCCGTTTCTGCCCTACTTTCGTATGACCGGAGCGGGTTAAAAACAATGAAGAATCCGGAGGATAATGGCCTTCCGGAGCCAAAAAAGCACCCAAATGGGACGAAATTAGGGCGAATTTTTTAGCGCCCTGCTTTCAGACTTTATTAGCCATAAAGCGTTAGGCTTTAGGTGAAAGATTCGCATAAGCGGGGCCGCAAAAACCATGCAGGATGTGGAAAAATTCATTGCCGGAACGAAAGGTCGGTGGCTGTCCGGCCCCCTGCTCGCCTTCGGCATTTTTCTCGCCCTGAGCGCGCCGGCGCTGGCTGCCGAGGTTGATCCGTTCCAGATCGAAAATACGCACTGGATGTCGTTCGACCGTTACAAGGATCAAACCAAAAACGGCGCGACGTTGCCTCAGAACTTTCCGCAAAACGAAACGGCCAAAACGGAGACGAACGCCGTTGTGAATATTCCCGAAATGGACAGCGGTGCGGATGGATCGCCGGCCGTGGCAGCGCCGACGCGCCCGATCAATCCGCCCGTCATGCCGGGCATGAACAAGGATTACGACATCAAGGTTACGTCGACCGAAACCGAAAAACCGCCGGTCGCGCAAATAACCCATATCGACAGCAAGCCGACGGTTCATCTGCCGGAAATGAACTGGCAAAGCGCCGCCGATGTGGCGCGCCAGAGTCACGGCAAAACGGACAGCGACGACGTCCATACGCCGCTTGACGTGCGCATGAGCTTTTTGCCGAACGAACAGATGACGCCGACGCCGAGCCCCGCTTCTCCGACGACCACCGCCGCGCGCGTCAAGGCCGCTATAGCGGCAGCCAACGCGGCAACAGCCATCAAGGAAGCCCCGAAATCCGCCGCCGATGCAGCCGCCTGCGCCGCCATCGACGCCTACAAGAAAAAACAGCTGGAAGCTCTTCAGGGCGACCGGCAGACACTGGCGGCGCTGCAGGCAGCAATTGCCCAGCTCGGGCTGCAGAAACAGCTGAATTTCATGGCCGGCGCCGATCCCAACATCAGCACGCAGGCCGACAACGCGCCCACGTACTCTTCCTCGCGGAACTAGAACTTTTTTGCCGGTCAGGCATAGCTCCGCCGTCACCTGTTCCTAACGTATGCAAGAGGGATGCCAAATTATGATTTTGGCAATCATCCCTTAACTTTCGCGGCCTAACATAGCCGCATGGCCCAGACGCAACATCTTCATCTCCGGCAGTCGCAAACCCTGATCATGACGCCGCAATTGCAGCAGGCGATCAAGCTGCTGCAAATGTCGAACCAGGAACTCGGCGAATTCGTCGCGCAGGAAATCGAGCAAAACCCCTTGCTGGAGCGGCCCGACGACAACAGCGAGGGCGCGCCCGAAAATACCGGCCTTGCCGAACATGTCGCCACCGACCCCGAACATCTCGATATTCCGGGTGCGCCGAAAAACGACGGCGATCCGGCCCCGCTGTCCGGAAAGGAAACCGAGGCCGTACCGACGCAGGAGGAAATGTGGGCGCAGGACGGTTTTTCGGGCGAGGAAAGCTTCGGCACATCTTCGCACGGCGGGTCGTTCGATGATGACGAATTTTCGGCGGCGCAGAACGTCGCCGAGAAGCCCGGCCTGCGCGACCACCTTCTCGGCCAGATCCAAGTCGATTTTATCGATCCCGCCGACCGGCTTATCGCTTCGGCATTGATCGAGCTTCTCGACGAAGCCGGTTACCTGCCCGCCGATCTCGAGCTTGTGCGCACACAGCTTGGCGCGACGCCCGAACATTTTGAAGACGTCATCACCCAGTTGCAGTGTTTCGATCCGCCCGGCATTTTCGCGCGGTCGCTGCAGGAGTGTCTGGCCCTGCAATTGCGCGAGAAAGACCGCCTCGATCCGGCGATGCAAACCCTGTTGCAGCACCTTCATCTGGTCGCCAGGCGCGAGCGGGCGGCGCTGATGAAACTGTGCGGCGTCGATGCCGAAGACCTTGCCGGCATGATGGACGAGATCAAGCGGCTCGATCCGAAACCGGCGCAGACTTTCACGGCCGACGTGGCCCCGCCCATCGTACCGGACGTGATTTTAAGGCCGTTGCCGGGCGGCGGCTGGCATGTCGAACTGAACAGCGAAAATTTGCCGCGCGTGCTGGCCAACGACCGCTACTATGCGCGAGTGCAGGCGTCGGCGCGCACCAAAACCGACAAGGATTATCTCAGCGAGCGCTGGCAGCAGGCCAACTGGCTGGTCAAGGCGCTGCATCAGCGCGCCACCACCATCCTGAAAGTGGCCGCCGAGATCGTGCGGCAACAAGACAAATTCTTCGTCCACGGCGTGCAGCATCTGCGCCCCCTGATCCTGCGCGATATCGCGGCAGCCGTGGAAATGCACGAATCGACCGTCAGCCGTGTCACGCAGCACAAATATATCGCCACGCCGCGCGGGTTGTTCGAGTTGAAATATTTCTTCACCACCGCCTTGACCCGCCACGACGGCGGCGAGACGGTGTCGTCCGAAACCGTGCGCGACCGTATCCGCATGCTGATCGAGGCGGAAACGGCGCAGGAGATACTCTCGGACGACCGCATTACCGATATCCTGCGGGGCGAAGGCATCGACATCGCCCGCCGCACCGTCGCCAAATACAGGGAAGCGATGCATATCGCCTCGTCCGCGCAACGGCGCCGGACGTTTATGGGTTGATCCCGATGCGGGGAAAGGAGATTATAGAGCTTCCGTCCTGATCCTTCCGCCGTTTCTCCCCCGCTTTCTCTCACCCGGCCTTTCGTCATGGCTTATTTCCCCGCACAAACGCTCCTTCCGCCCGGCAACGGCCTGCCGGTGGGCGCGCGCGGCGAAATCATGCCGACATCGCCGCTGCCGGAACTGAACAGCGTGGGCGGTCCGGCCTATGCCGCGCGGATCAAAGGCGACGCGGGCGCCGAGCTGATGGCTATTTTGTGCAATTCGGGCCTGCCCCCGCGGATCGATCTCATCAACGCCATGCGCAACGTCGATCATCCCGCCATCCTGCGGCTGGTCGAAAGCGGTACCGTCCTGTGGCCCGCCGATAACGCGCATTATTTTTCCTTTCTTTTCCAGCGCCCCGCCGCGCCGCGCATGATGCAATCGCTGAATGAGCAATATCCGGTGATGGGCGAAGACGCCGTCAATAATTATTTCATCACGCCGATGATCGGTGCATTGGCGGAACTGACGCGTACCGGCGTTGTCCATAACGCCATACGCTCCACCAATATCTTCTGGCGCGTCGGCAGTTCGACCATGCCGCAATTGGGCGAAGCCATGTCGGCGCCGCCGGGCCTCGGCCAGCCGGTGCTGTTCGAGCCGCTGGAACGGGCGATGAGCATTCCCATGGGCCGCGGCACCGGCTCCCACGCCGACGACTGCTATGCCTTCGGCATCACGCTGGCGCTTCTGGTGCTGGGCCAAAATCCGCTGCAGGGCATGGATGACAACGCCATCATCCAGATGAAAAGCGAGCGCGGCAGCTTCAACGCGCTGGTCGGCAACCGGCGTCTGTCGGTCTCGCATATCGAGCTTTTGCGGGGCCTCCTGACCGATGACGCGCGCCAGCGCTGGACTTCCGCCGATATGGAGCAGTGGCTGAACGGACGCCACATGACGCCGAAAAGCACGGATGCCGGCCGCCGCGCCGCGCGCCATCTGGATTTTGCCGGCGGCCAGTACTGGCAACTGCGTCCGCTGGCCGCCGCCCTCGCGGCACATGTCTCGGAAACGGTTCCTTTCGTCGAAAGCGGCGCTCTGGATAAATGGCTGCGCCGCGCCATGGGCGACGAAGAACATGCCAACGACGTCATCGAAGCGAAAAGCAGCCTGAAGGACAGCGGCAAGGGCGGCAATTACGAAGAACAGTTGACGGCCCGCGTCTGCATCGCCCTCGATCCTTCCGGCCCTATCCGCTACCGCGGCCTTGCCATGATGCCGGCCGGCATCGCCAACATGCTGGTCGAGGCCGTCCTGACCGGAAACCATATCCAGACGCTGTCGGAAATCGTCAACAGCCAGCTGGTTACTTTCTGGGTCGATATGCAGAAAGAGATCAAGACCGAGCTGGTGCCGCTCGGCCAGCAATACGAACGCATGCGCGGCGTTATCGAGAAAACCGGTTTCGGCAACG
>JAATFY010000175.1 GCA_015654915.1 Rhodospirillales bacterium | reverse complement strand
AGATCCCATGCGTTGGCGGCGTCGATTTTTTCCTGCAGCGCCGCTTGCTCGTCGATCAGTTTCTGCATCTCGTCGGGATCGGTGACTTCGCCGAGCTGGTTGCTGACTTCCTCGAACCGGTCGAGCAGCCCCTTGGTTTCGGCAAGGCCCGCCAGCACGTTCTGCTCGACGGTCAGCTTGGGGTCGAGTTGCGGTTCCTGCGGCAGATAGCCGACCGTGGCGCCCTCGGCGACCCATGCTTCGCCCGCCCAGTCGGTATCGAGCCCCGCCATGATTTTCAGCAATGTGGATTTACCCGCGCCGTTGGGGCCGAGCACGCCGATCTTGGCGCCGGGATAAAAAGACAGCCAGACATCGTCCAGCACTTTCTTGCCGCCTGGCCACGCCTTGGAAAGGCCTTTCATCACATAGACATATTGATAGGAAGCCATGGTACCTGTCGCCTGAAGGAGTGTGTGGGAGTTTTATCAGGCTGTGCCGCGTTAAGGCAATGGCGCGTGAAGCGGCGTGCTGTCTCGGTTAGAACAGGCCTTTTTTAACGGCTTCTTAGGGACCTACGTCACGGTGGAACACGGATTTGACTCATGGAGCATCAGATTTTGCCTGTAGTTCAAAGGCTTACAGTTTACCCTAGTGAATTTTTCGGACCTCTTGTATTGCAATTAGGTAAATTCGCTTTACTGAATTTTGAACTTATATAGCTAATTAGTTTCGAATTCTGCTGTTATTGTCTTCTGTTTAAAAAATTTGCCGAGTTTTTACTGATGATCAAACCGAATAAATTATTGAACTATTTGCAAGGCGCCTGCCAAGACCTTTTGGAACGAGGCACATTAGGCAAAAGGAAAAAGCCTCTTCGGAAAACACAACGCGAGGCGCTCGAAGCGTTTGCGAGGTTTCTCAGCCGTACGGATTTATCTCTGAAAGATAAGTTAAGCGGCTTTTTTGAAATCCCGACGGGTGTGGGTAAAACCGCGCTGTTTGGTTCGTTGCTTGACGCCGTACTAGTAAGAGCTAAAGCGGATGGCGTCAAACTCCGCGTAGGCATTGTATCTTCTAGAACGAATCTGCTTTTGCAGACGCGTGATGAATTAACGGCACTTAGTCCCCATTTGGCGCAAAGCATCGGCATTTACGGTGGTGGAGAACAAACTGCCACTAAACCCGTGACCATTATCACATATAATTCATGGACGAACTTGATTGATAAAGGCGAGCTAACCAAAAAGGATTTTGAATTATTGATTTCTGATGAAGCCCATCGCGGGACCTCTGTCGCACGCGAACAGCGTCTGGCGGATAATTTCACCGGCATCGGCATGCTGGCTTTTACTGCCACGGCCCATTTTGACCCAGATAAAACCGTTGCCAATACCCATAAAAACAAAATATTTGAGAAACACATTCCCGAATCTGTCCGCGATGGGGAGTTAGCGTCTTATATTCAAACGCAGTTTTATGTGTTGCGTGTTGCGCCGGAGAAAGCGAGAAAAGATAAAAGCAAATTTCATCGGTTAATGCGGCAACTGGCTTTCAGTAATTTCGCTGAAAAACTTTTGGTAACGGGCAGCGATGCTTATACTGGTGACCGATTGACCGACAATCAGGGTGCTATCTTTGTGGCAGATACAGCCCAAGCCGACTTTTTAGCCGCTAAATTGAATGCTAACGCAGACTTACAAGAGATTGCTCGGCAGCGAGGATGTAAGGCCTTCGCTGTATCCATTCATACGAACGAACTGAGTTCCGGAGAACAAATACAGCGCGAGCAGGATTACAAGGCGGGAAAATACCTTTTCATCGTAGGCGATGAAAAATTTAAGGAAGGATTTGATCATCCCCCTATGAAAACCATTGTGGACATGCCGCATGGTTCATTAGTGGATAAAGCTCAAATTCTCGGACGTGGCGCACGCCAGTGGTTTAATCAAAATAAGGGTCGTTGGGAAGGCATGGCTTTTGCGGATACAATTATTTACATCGGCAGTAATGATCCCGAAGAAGATAAAAGCCTCCGAGGCGAAGCCGTCGCTCGTGCGGTATTGGCAAGCGATGTGCTGGAGGGGCAGATACAAGTTGTGGGGCCAAGTGCACCAAGACCTATGCCAAGCAAACCTACAACGACGAGTATTCAATCTTTGTCGGTAAGTGGCGGCATAACCGTTACGGTCTACGACACGCTCGAATCTGTCCGCACCCTGCATTCGGAACGTGAGCAGTTACGCGCTGCTGAAGCAGTAATAGAGAATTGGCCCCAATCATCAGAATACAGGGAACTAAAGCAACTTAGGAATCGTAAGGGTAATATTGGAAGTATATCACTTTTTAGGCTTGCTAAAAAAGACCAAGCTTTACATGACCTGTTTGCCAATGAAGGTAATATTGCATTTATAATATCTGGTCGTTCTAAAACAGTGCTTTTAAGAGAAATTAAGGCATTGACCCATCTTCTTGAACAACAGCCAGATAGAATTTATTCCACAATTAAAAATTGGCCACAGTCGCGCGAATATAAAAAATTCAAAAAACTTAGAGAACTTAAGGGGGGGGGGTATTGGTGGCGAAACGTTATT
>JAATFY010000245.1 GCA_015654915.1 Rhodospirillales bacterium | reverse complement strand
TTACCTTACCGGATCGGCGGCTGGCTTCTCAACGGCTCTATGGCGCGAAAACGTCAACCGGCGTGGTTTTTCTCGGCGGCTTCGCTTCCGATATGACCGGCACCAAGGCAAGTTTTCTGGCCGAACATTGCGCTGCGGCCGGTTGCGGCTTCCTGCGCTTCGACTATCGCGGCCACGGCCGGTCCGGGGGAGATTTCAAGCAGGGAACTATCGGAGCGTGGTTTGATGATACCTGCGCCGCTTTCGACCAACTGACTGAAGGGCCGCAGATTCTAGTTGGCTCATCGATGGGCGGTTGGCTGGGTCTGATGCTGGCGATAAAAATGCCGGAGCGTATCAAGGCGCTGGTCGGCGTCGCCGCCGCGCCGGATTTTACCGAAGATCTGATGTGGATGCGGTTGTCGCCGGACCAGCGCGCGCAAATGAAGCACGACGGTTTTATCTACGAAGACATGGCGCCGCCGGATGAGCGCGCGCCGATCACCTTGCGGTTGATCGAGGAAGCGCGGCAGCACCTTCTTTTGCGCAAAGTTATTCCGGTGAAATGTCCGGTACGGCTTCTGCAAGGTCTGCATGACATGGATGTGCCGTGGCAGCATGCCTTGCGTATTGTCGAGAACATCGCGCACGACGATGTGCGCGCGATCTTCGTCAAGGATGGCGACCATCGCCTCAGCCGTCCGCAAGACCTCGATCTGCTCTGGCGGACGGTCGGGGAATTTCTTTAGGCCGCGGCCTTATATTCGACCTGTTCGGTGTCCAGCGCCTTCTTGTAGGCGGGACGCGCGATAACGGTCTGTAACAATTTCTTGGTGCGCGGGCCGATCTGGACCGGTTTCGGTATGTTCGATGACCAGTTGGCGATCACCGTCATCAGAATATCGGCCATCGTAATTTGATCGCCGCACAGATAAGCCGATTTTTCGAGGCGCTGCTCGACCTCTTCCCACAGCTTGTTGATCATCGCCACGGCGGTGCCCATCAGCGCATCGTCGCCGCCGTTTTTCTTGAGGAAGAAACAGCGCGCATAGGCCGGATGCAGAGTCGCATTGCAGAACATCAGCCATTCGAGCGCGGTGTCGCGTTCCTTGCCGCTTTGGGGCAGCAGTGGGCTTTGATGTTTTTCGAGAATATGGATGAGGATGGCGGCGCCTTCGCGGATGGTCTGGTCGCCGTCGACCAGTACCGGTACCTGGCCGCGCGGATTAATCTTCAGATATTCCGGCGAGCGGCCCTGACCCGACATGATATCGATTTTCTCGAGCGTGACCGGCTGGTTGCATTCGTTGAGCGCGACATGAACCGCCATGGAACAGGTGCCGGGGGCGAAATAAAGTTTGTACATGGGGGGCTCCTTGGGTTGGGGAAGGGGGCGGGACGATTAAACATTCCGTATACGTAAAGATATAGCATGCAGGAGGCTTGTTCGTCGAGGCATCGTTGCGACGCGATCCTCATATTGGGGCGAAAAAAGGTTTTTCAATGACTTTTCTGCCCGCCAGTCACGAAAAATTCATATTTTGATTCCATATAAATAATTACGGAATTTCGTGTTCGGAGAATCAAAGGATACACCATGGGCAGAACCACATCTTTCGCACGGGCCGCGCTTATCGCCGCGGGCGTTCTGGCGTTAACGGCATGCAGCAATCTCGACGACACGCAGCAAAAAGTGCTTTCGGGCGGCGCTGCCGGTGCCGCTATCGGGACGGTCGGCGTTCTTGTGACCGGCGGTTGCGTGCCCTGCGGCACGGTCATCGGTGGGGCGGTGGGTGCGGGTACGGGTTATCTTCTGGACAAAATGGACAAGAACACGAAGACAGGTTCGTCGTCTTCCTCCTCCTCGTCCGGCTATGCGCCGCCGCCTTCCTCGGATAATTCCAGCGGTTCAAACGCCTATTAACAGCCGAATATTCTTCCGGATATACGTTGGTATGCCCTAAGGCATTCGCCCGTATGGGGTATTTTATATTTTGATAACCGGAATTGTCTATTTATGGAGCCGTTTTATATCGTTTAAACGCATATTCGGAGCGGTGACTCATGCCCAACGGATCTTCGAACCAGACGCCGGATTTTCAGACTCTTTTCGAGTCGGCGCCCGTTCTCTATCTCGTGCTCAAACCCGATTTCACCATGGTCGCCGTCAGTGACGCCTATTTGCGCGCGACCAAAACAAAGCGCGGCGACATTATCGGCCGCAATCTCTTCGATGTTTTCCCCGACAATCCCGACGATCCCGCGGCGACCGGCACACATAATTTACGCCTGTCGCTCGCGCGTGTTTTGCAAAAGAAAACTGCCGACACCATGGCGGTTCAGAAATACGATATTCGTAAACCGGATGCCGAAGGCAACGGCTTCGAGGAACGCTACTGGAGCCCCGTCAATGCGCCCGTTCTCGGTGGCGATGGCCAGGTTCTTTACATCATTCACCGCGTCGAGGATGTCACCGAATTTGTCCGGCTGAAGCAGCAAAAAGCCGCCGACGATATGGCGGCGGGCCGCGAACTTGACCCGCGCATGGATACGGAAATCTACCTGCGCGCCCAGGAAATCCAGGAGAAAAACCGGAAAATCGAAGCCGAGCGCCTGCGGCTGGAACAGGAATTGTGGCAGGCGCAGAAAATGGAGGCGCTCGGCCAGCTGACCGGCGGCATGGCGCACGATTTCAATAATCTGCTCGACATCGTCATCGCCAACCTCGACATGATGGAAGACAAAGTGACGCGCGAGGTGGAAGAATATCGCACCTCTGCCATTAACGCCGTCATGCGCGGGACTGAGTTGGTCCGCTCGCTGCTCGCCTTTTCGCGCCAGCAACCGCTCAACCCCGTGGTTATAGACGTTAATGAGCACGTCACCAAGCTGGCCAAGTTGCTGCAGCGCGTCCTTGGCGAACCGGTCGAGCTTATCATGCGTCTCGATCAGGACGTATGGCCGACGCGGGTCGATCCGGTACAGCTGGAATCCGCCCTCACCAACATGGCGATTAATGCGCGCGACGCCATGCCCAAGGGCGGGCATCTTATTTTCAGCACCCGGAACATCGTTCTGGACGAGGATTACGCCAGCCAGAATCTCGAGGTTACGCCCGGTTCCTACGCCTGCATCGATGTGACCGACACCGGCGCTGGCATGGACGCCGAAATTCTGGCGCGTGTGTTCGAGCCGTTTTTTACCACCAAGGAAATCGGCAAGGGCACCGGCCTCGGCCTCGCCATGGTATATGGCTTCATCAAACAGTCCAGCGGCCATATCAAGATTTACAGCGAGGTCAATCACGGCACCTCGATCAAGCTTTACCTGCCGCGTTACGAAGGCGACGGGAAAAAGGCCGACATCAAGCCGGAAACAAAATCCGGTGGCGGCAACGAAACCATCCTGGTGGTCGAGGATAATCTCGAAGTGCGCCGCATGACGGTCAAGCAGTTGCGCGATCTGGGCTACGAGACGCTGGAAGCGGTGAACGGGCAGGAGGCGGTGGAGATCATCAACAACAAAACGCCCTTTGACATGCTTTTTTCGGATGTGGTCATGCCGGGCGAACTTTCGGGGTTCGACGTGGCGCGTTATGCGCTGGAACAACGGTCCGGCTTGCCGATTCTGCTGACCTCGGGATTCCCGGGCGCGGTCATGGAAGACAAGCAGGAAGTCATGCCCGGCGTCCGGCTCGAATTGCTGAGCAAACCTTATCGCAAGAGCGACCTGGCCCGCAAAGTCCGCGAGGTGATGGGAAAACCGGCCCAATAATCCGGATGATTTACACGCGCGGATAATTCCGCCTATATCAGGACTCCCAGAACCGAACGCGCAGGAGCGGTATGGCCGGACAAGCTATCAAAATCGAATTGAACGCCGTGATCGTGGCCGTCGCCGGCTCCGACCCGCAGATTTTGATCGATCCGTCGCTGGCGCTGCCTTCCGGCCCGTTCGAGACCGGCCACCGCACCCTTGAACAAGGCTTGCGCAACTGGGCCAAAAGCAAAAGCGACCAGCCGCTCGGCTATGTCGAACAACTTTATACCTTCGCCGACCGCGACCGTACCACCGGCAGCCAGCGCGTCGTTTCCATCGGCTATCTTGCGCTGGTGCGCGCGACGCCGACGACGGAAATGATATGGTCGCCGTGGTACCGGCATTTTCCGTGGGAAGATCATCGTAAGGGCGTGCCGCCGGTGATTGCCAAAACCATCATGCCGGGATTGAACGCATGGAAAGCGGCTGCGCCCGACGCGGCGGCAAAGCGCGACCGTGCCCAGCGCATCACTGTTGCTTTCCCGAAGGACATGCGCCACTGGAACGAAGAATTGGTGTTGCAGCGTTATGAACTTCTATGGGAAGCGGGGCTTGCGGACGAAACCATGAAAGGTGGCAAGGCGAAAAGCGCGGGCCTCGGCGTCGCCATGGCGCACGATCACCGACGCATCGTGGCGACCGCCATGGCGCGGCTGCGCGCCAAGATCAAATACCGTCCGGTTGTGTTCGAGCTGATGCCGGATGCTTTCACCTTGCTGCAATTGCAAACCACGGTCGAGGCTCTGGCGGGATTACGGCTGCACAAACAGAATTTCCGCCGCCTGATCGAAGGGCAGGGGCTGGTCGAGGAAACCGGCGCCATGACGACGGGCGCCGCCGGTCGTCCCGCCCAGTTGTTCGCCTTCCGCCGCGAAGTTTTCGCCGAACGTGCCGCTATAGGAACGAAGCTGCCGCGGTCGTCTTAACCATATGAAATAGAAAGGATTTTACCTTATAGATTCCTTCATCAATTGGGGTTATGCTCACTTCGAGCTTTTTGAAATGAGGCGGCGTCTCTGACGTTTGGTTCCCCGCTTTCGCGGGGATAGAGCGTTTTCTAGGTTCGCTTCCCTCACCAAGAAAACGCTCTACTTTTTTGGCCTTAATAATGCTCAAAAGGAGCATAAGTGGGTATTGTGCAACCACACACGGCCGAGGCGCTGCGGCGTACAGCCTCCATCTACGAGCGGGTGAAGTCCGTCATCCCGCCGATGGAGTGGGCTGCCTTCGCCGACGATATCGATGCCATCCATCGCCTGAAGCGCGAACGCAACGCCATCATCCTCGCGCATAATTACCAGACGCCGGAAATCTATCATGGCGTCGCCGATATCGCCGGCGACTCGCTCGCGCTGGCACATGAAGCGGCGAAGGCCGACGCCGATGTCATCGTCATGGCGGGCGTGCATTTCATGGCCGAGACCGCCAAGCTTCTGAACCCTTCCAGCAAGGTACTCATTCCCGACATGAAGGCTGGTTGCTCGCTGGCCGAATCCATCACCGCGGCGGATGTACGTTTGCTGCGCCAACGATATCCGGGCGTGCCGATTGTAACTTACGTCAATACATCGGCGGCGGTCAAAGCAGAATCCGATATCTGCTGCACCTCCGGCAACGCCAAAAAAATTGTCGAATCCCTCGGCGTTCCCGAAGTCATCATGCTGCCCGATGAATATCTGGCGCAAAATGTGGCGAAGGAAACGCATGTTAAAATCATCGCATGGAAAGGCCATTGCGAAGTGCATGAACGCTTTACCGCCGCCGATATCACGCTGTATCGCCGGCAAAACCCCGGTATTGTCGTGCTGGCCCATCCCGAATGCCCGCCTGAGGTTGTGGCCGTTTCCGACTTCGCCGGATCCACCGCGCGCATGACCGAATGGGTGGAGACGAAGAAGCCCAAGCGCGTCGTGCTCGTCACCGAATGTTCGATGAGCGATAACGTGGCGGCCCGCAATCCCGATGTCGAGTTTGTGCGCCCCTGCCAGCTTTGCCCGCACATGAAACGCATCACCCTGAAAAATATCCGGCACGCGCTGGAAACCATGACGCATGAAGTGACGATCCCTTCGGATATCGCCGTACCCGCCCGCCGCGCGGTCGAGCGCATGATGGCCGTCGGCTGATGAAACCCGTTATCATCGGCGCGGGCCTTGCGGGCCTTACCGTAGCGCTGTTTCTCGCGCCCATGCCGGTGATTTTGTTATCCGCAAAAAAACTCGGTGATGAAAGCAGCAGCGCCTGGGCGCAGGGCGGCATTGCCGCGGCTGTGGGCGCTGATGACACGGCGCAGCTTCACGCTAAGGACACCATCAATGCCGGAGCCGGATTTTGCGATCCCGCTATCGTGCGGCAGGTAACGGAAGATGGCGCGGCCGTGGTTGGGCAGCTTCTCGAGCGTGGCGTGGCGTTCGACCGCGACCCCGCAGGGAAACTGAGTTTGGGGCTCGAAGGCGCGCATCGCCGCCGCCGTATCATTCATGTTACGGGCGATGGCACGGGACCTGCTCTTATGAAGGCCTTGGTTGCTGCTGTCCGCGCTACACCTTCGATTGAAGTAGTCGAAAATGCCGTAGCCACTGATCTGATCGCTGATGCCGCCATATCCGGCGTCGTGGTCGAACGGAACGGTGAGCGTTTGGTGATTGCGAGTGACTGTGTCGTGCTGGCGACCGGCGGCGCGGGCGCGTTGTGGCAACATACGACCAATCCGCTCGGATCGTGGGGGCGGGGGTTGGCGTTGGCGGCGCGGTCCGGCGCTATTCTCGGCGATCTGGAATTCATGCAATTTCATCCGACCGCCATCGATATCGGCCGCGATCCGATGCCGTTGGCCAGCGAAGCGTTGCGCGGCGAAGGCGCCATATTGATCGACGAAAACGGCACACGTTTCATGGCGGGACAGGGCAAAGAAGAACTCGAGCCGCGCGATGTCGTCGCCCGCGCCATCTGGAACCATATCGGCAAGGGACACAAGGTTTTTCTCGATACCCGCGCCGCGCTCGGCGAAAATTTCGCCGAGCGTTTTCCATCCATTTACGCCGTTTGCAGGACGGCGGGCATCGATCCCGTGCGGCAACCCATACCCGTGCGTCCCGCCGCGCATTACCATATGGGCGGCGTCGTCACCGATGCGCGCGGCCGCACCAGCATGAAAGGCTTGTGGGCCTGCGGCGAAGTGGCCTGCACGGGATTGCATGGCGCCAACCGCCTTGCCAGCAATTCGCTGCTGGAAGCAGCTTCGTTCGGGCGGCGCGTGGCGGAAGATATTGCAGGGATGGAGAATCGTCAGCCGGTAATCCGGAAACAAAACCTCTCATACGAGGGCTTTGTGCCATCGGATGATGGGCGCTTTGCTGAAATACGCGCGATCATGTCCGCTCATGTCGGCGTTTTGCGCGATGAAGCAGGGCTTGAAATCGCTATTCGCCAATTGACTCCTCTGGCGCAAAAATCGGATCGGGCGCTGGTTGGTTTAATGATCGCGACGGCGGCCTTGCGGCGTGAAGAAAGCCGCGGGGCGCACGCTCGTACCGATTATCCCGTTGTTTCGACCCAAAAAACGCAGCGCCAGTTAACGCTGGCCGATATCATGCGTGACGCCGAACCGGCCAGAGCCGTTGGAACCTGAACATGCCCCTGACTCCTCTCCCCGAAATCATGATCGAACTGCTGGTGCGCAACGCACTGGCGGAAGATCTGGGCCGCGCGGGCGATATCACGACCGATGCGATTATTCCCGTTAGACAAAAATGGAAAGGCGCTCTGGTCGCGCGGCAGGGTGGCATCGTCGCGGGGCTTGATCTCGCGCGGCTGGCTTTTCGCCTGATCGATTCCGCGATTATTTTCAGCGCGAAAAAATCCGACGGCGATGTGCTCAAGCCAAAAGATATCATCGCCACCATTCAAGGCCCCGCGCGAGGTATTATCACTGCCGAACGCGTAGCGCTGAATTTTCTCTGTCATCTCAGCGGTATCGCCACGGCGACGCATAATCTTGTCAAAGCCGTGAAGCCGCATAAGGCGCGTCTTTGTTGCACGCGCAAGACAACGCCCGGTCTGCGCCTGATCGAAAAATACGCAGTGCGGGCGGGCGGCGGCAGTAATCACCGTTTCGGCCTCGATGATGCCGTGCTGATCAAGGACAATCATATCGCGGCGGCGGGAAGCGTCCGCGACGCCGTTCTACGCGCGCGTGCGTCGGTCGGGCATCTGGTGAAGGTCGAGCTTGAGGTCGATACGCTTGATCAATTGCAGGAAGCGCTGGATTTACCCGATAATGTTTCACCCGATGCCGTGCTGCTCGATAATATGCCGCCAGCCAAACTGAAAAAAGCGGTCGCGATGGTGAAGGGGCGTTTTACCACCGAAGCTTCGGGACGCGTGACGCTCGATACCGTCAAGGCGATTGCCGCCAGCGGCGTGGATGTGATTTCGGTCGGATGGATCACGCACAGCGCGCCGATTCTCGATATCGGGCTTGACGAGGTTTAGGCCAGCAGGCTCCGCAATTCTTTCACGTCCTGCCAGTCTTCGCCCGATTTACGGCGCGTTACGGGGATGATCGGCAACCGCGTCCAGCGGCTCAGTTCGTCGCGCGTATCCTGTAATGACACCGGCGATTCTTCGGATTCATTGATGATGATCGCATGAATGGGGATATGCCGTTGCTGCAGAACCGCCATGGCCGTGAGCGTATGGCTGATGGTGCCGAGATAGCTGCCGGTTACCAGCAAGACAGGCGCTTCGACCCGTTCGATCCAGTCCAAAACCGTATGGGTCTCATCCAGCGGCACCATGACACCGCCAACGCCTTCGATCAGGATAAGCTCATCAGGGGCCAGCATGGCGCCGCGGCTATGGACGACCAGCGCCTCGAAATCGACCTCGCGCAACTCCTGCAATGCGGCCATGGCAGGCGCCAGCGCCGCCTTGAAACGCCATGGTGACATGCGGTCGATATTTTCCGGTGTGCTGTCTTGCTCGAGACTGCGGAGCAAGAGGCCCGTGTCGCTGTCGTCCGGCGTTTCGGGATCGAAGCCGGTAACGACGGGCTTGAAAGCCGAAACGCTGCGCCACATGCCCTTGGCTTGCCGCACCAGAGCCGCGGTGATAAAGCTTTTACCGATACCGGTGCCGGTAGCGGTCACAAAGAAACGCTGATTCATTCTTTAATCCTAGGGCATAGACCATTTAAATGGAATCAACTTTCGGCAAAAACGATAGAGTCCCCCTCCCACTCGCGGGAGGGGTTAGGGGTGGGCCGAGATGTTCGCCCTACCAGCAAAAACCAAGGACTTGCTGCGCAAATCCAGGTTTTTGCGTCCTCCCCGCAAGCGGGGAGGAAATCCCGCATGATTTTTTGCTCGCATGAAGCGTTTCGCATGTCTTCCTATCTGACAAAACATATCTGGCTGCCTTACACGCAGATGAAAACGGCCGTAGAGCCGCTCGTCGCGGCGGCGACGGCGGGCAGCCGCGTCCGGCTGCAGGGCGGGCAGGAACTGGTCGACGGCATCGCATCATGGTGGACGGCTTGCCACGGCTATAACCATCCGCATATCGCCGAGGCGGTGAAAAACCAGCTGGAGCAAATGCCGCATTTCATGTTCGGCGGCGCAGTGCATGAACCGGCGATCCGGCTGGCGGAGCGGCTGGCGGCCCTTGCGCCCGGCGATCTGGACCATGTGTTTTTCGCCGATTCCGGTTCGGTCGCCGTCGAAGTTGCCCTGAAAATGGCGGTGCAATACTGGCTCAACAAGGGCGAGAAAGGCCGCAATAAATTTATCTATTTTCGCCACGGCTATCACGGCGACACCATGGCTTGCATGGCTTTATGCGATCCCGATGAAGGTATGCACGCGCAATTCAAGGGCTATTTGCCGGAGCAGATCATGGCCGAGTTGCCGTGCGATTCCGCCGGCCATGCGGCGTTCGACGCTTTGCTGGCGCGCGAAAAAAGCAGTATTGCCGCCGTGATTATCGAGCCGCTGGTGCAAGGCGCGGGCGGCATGAAATTCCACGATGCCGTGACGCTGAAGAGCGTCGCGGATTTATGCGTCAAGCACGGGGTTCTGCTGATTGCGGACGAAATTTTCACTGGCTTCGGCCGCAC
>JAATFY010000079.1 GCA_015654915.1 Rhodospirillales bacterium | reverse complement strand
GCCTTGGTGTTGTTGCTTTCCGTCGACGTGCCCGCCGTGAAAGAGCCGCTGCCGGCGGCAATCGCCGCGGCCAGGATTGCCAGAACGGCGATGATGAAAAGGATCGGCCCGATTGCGATACCGGCGTCCGATGCTGGTCGTTGTCCCGTTGGACGTTCCATTCTTGTCATACTCTTTCCTCCCCTTAGAGATATTTTAGCGCTACTCAAACTTCGACGTCATTCTCGTTCAATGTACCCCACGCTCTTGAGAGCGTGAGATACCCGGCACAATCTTATGATAAATTTATTAATTAAAGAATGCGGTGAATGTTAACCAAGACAGAAAAATAATAAGAGACTGATTTAGCTAGTAAAATCTGCTTTGACCTAAAAGTCAACGCATAACCTGTCAAAACCCCGTAAACCTAGTTTTTTGCCTCCGACTGTGGCGCTTCAAACGATATGTTTTCTCCCACAAGCGAAGCATGCATAATTTCGTTAGCGTTACATTGCCCGACACACAAGTCATGCAGGGACCAATGGAATTCCGGGGCTATCGTATCGACATAACTTAAGGCGGCAAGCCATTCATGGAATCGGGATCCGTCAATTGCCGAAACCACCAAGTTTTGTTCACCTTCAAGGGCGAAACGAATGTCCGGATAGTGCGTTTGCAGCCGTTCGATCATAGCCTGGGTTTCGTGGGCCGAAACCACCTTACGCACGATTTTAGGAAGGGTGGGTTCCGCCGTAAGCGCCGTATCGGACACGCGCCGCGCCGAAACTGAAAGAGTAAGGGTGTAGATGGCAAACACGACCATCAGAATGGCGGCGCCCCAGCATACGCCGACAACAACCGTCATGGCGCGATCAAAAGCCTGCACAGCCTTGACGACCATTTTGGGGGACAAGGATTTCAGCGGAAAGAATGAATTGAGATTCATTTTCTTTTCCCCGGATTGGCGGCTTCGTATTCGATCTCGGCAGCGTTGCCGATGGCGACACCTTTATCGACCGGCCCGATGTTCCTTCCACCGAGCGCGCTGATGCGGTCGGCCGTAACGTTGATGGGCACAACGGCGCGCCAACGGGTTTTGCCGTTCTTGAGCTCGTACACTTCGAGAAACCCATTTACGGCAAGAAGTCCGTCGTTGAGGTCTACGAATTTCGCCAGCTGTTCGCGCATGGGACTGGCGCGAAGCTGTTCGATGGTTTTCATCAATGCCATGGTCTTATCTTCCGTCCGCGCCATCGTTTCCGATATGTCGTGCCGTGTCGCAAGGAGGGTCATGCTGGCGAACATCCAGATCAGAAACGCGAGGCCGGCCAAAACAATGGCGCTAAAAACAGCCGTAGTGGCCAAAATGCGGCGCGCGCGGTCTTCGAACAGAGACAGGGAATACCATGGAACCGGCGTCAGTTGGAGGATTTTGTCCGGCACCAGTTCGATAACGGGCGCATCGCCCAGTTCGCGCGCAGCGCGTTCAGCCTTGGCGCGCACCACCAGATTCGTACTGCGATAAATCTGCAAGCCGTCAGGCGTTATCATCATCATGGTGGCCGTTTCATCACCATAATACGTGTAACACACCGGCGGCGGAACGGCGTCCTTCATGCCCGGCAGAAGCGCGGCGAACGGACACCATGTATTCGCATGGGATGCCAGTTCGCTGGAACGCACGGCGATGTACCAGACTTTATTTTCGACGGATTGCCAGACAACGTGAACGCGCTCGGTATCGCAAGCTTCAACCGCCGCATTCCAGATGATGTCCTCTTCCTCACCGATGGCGCGCGGACAGGTGCCGCCGATCAATTCAGGCGGAAAATAATATTCCCCGATCATGCCGGGCGCGCCGACCAGGACTTTCGACATCGAACTTGCGGAATCGAGAATGCTTCTGGATTTGGACGTTTCGGGCTCATCCGGTCGCGCCGAAGACTTGGACGGATCAAAGCCCAGTTTGTCCAGTACCGGTCCCAGTTTTTCCAACTCGCTGCCGATCCGCTTGGTGTATTTGGAAAAATCGAAAGCCATCAGTTGCTCCGCAAAGAATGCAGGCTGTCGAGGAAGCTTTCGTTCTGGATCATCAGAAGGTAAATCATGGTGAGGACGGTGGCGCCGAAAAAGAACATCATGGTTATAACACCTAAATTTGTGATTCGGCGCTGGTCGGCTTTGGCCATCAAACCACGCTCATCGGCAATGGCGGTATAGACTTCGGCCAACTGGTCGACCGACTGGACGGTAATGATCTGGTCGCGTTCGGCCCTTAACAGCGGCCAGCGCGACAGGGCGCGCGAAGGCTCGACACCCGCCATAATCCTGTCCCGGCTTTCCGTCCAGTAAAGACGCGCGGCCGGCTCGACCAGGCTTTCGATGATGATGGTCAAAGCTTCCGTCAGGGGAACCTTGCCGCGTAAAAGCCGCGCCATCAATTTGGAGCTGTCCTGAATGCTCACATTACGAAGATAACTGGAAAAAATCGGCGCCTTCATCATCATTTTCGACGTAAAATGGTCGGGGCGGTGCCGGTTGGCCCAATACAGCATAAGAAGGATTCCGGCGCCCAGGATAAGGCCGGTGATCATGACAAGGAGCGTACCGTTGATCCACGAGGCGATCGTGATGGCGTGATCGAATCGGGCAAGCGCATCCGGATCGGTGCTCTTGACGCCCTGCCCTTTCAGATAGGGAATGAATCCGAATTGCGCGCCCCAAACGGCGCCGACGATGTTGAGAATATCGAAAGAAAGCCAGCTAAGCGCCGCAATCACGGTTTTGTACTGCTTGCCTTTCTCGTCGGTGTGTTCGATGGCATGCTGGATAACGCCCTTGAGATCGCCCGCGCGCTCGCCAGCCGTAATAATCGCCATCGTCGCCGCGTCCATCAGCCGCAATTCACGCAGCGCGTCAGAAAACGAACCGCCGCCTTTTAACACCGTACGTGTCGGCAGAAACGCCAGGCGGCGGCGGCTATCCTGCTCGCCTTCGATGATGTTCAGCAGCGCGGTACCCGCCGACGCCGTGGCGCTTTGAAAGCGCAAGGCCCGTAAAAGCTGGATTTGCCAGACGCGCGTGCGTACATCCATCCATTCAAAGAGGGGTGGTTTCTGTTCCTCGATAGTGATCGGCCAGAATCCACGGTTGCGCAACTGGCGGCGCACGGCGTGCGAATCCGGAAGATAAAAATCTTCCTCGAGGATGTTGACGCCGCCGGGGCGGGGTTGAGCATAGCGGGCATGATAAAGTTTCATGCGGAACTCCTACGCCCGGCCTTGCCGCGTCGCCGCTTCTTCGATCAGCAGCGACGCGCCCATATGCGCGTCGATAGCGCTGCGGCGGATGAGATCGACGATGGAAGCGCGGCGCGGCATGTAAATCGTGCCGGGCACGTCGACGACCGACGAGGTCACGTTGGAAACCATCATTTCCGTAATCGCGCGGCGGCTGGCTTGGTCTTCCGGCGGGAACATCGCTTCCAGCGCGAGGGTTCGACCGAGGAAGCCGGTATGGTTGCAAAGGTCGCAGCCTTCCCGATTGGCGAGGGCAACATTATCGTCCGGATTAATGCCGATATCCCCGCAACGTTCCGCTTCGCCGAAGACGTGAATGGCGGTGTCGGATTTATGGCAGGCGGGGCAGACCGTTTTAACCAGACGTTGCGATAGGCTGGCGATAAGCGCGTGGCCCAGAATGTAAAGACCGCTGGTGCGATAGGCCGATGTCAGGAAGCCGTCGATACGGTCAAGGGTATGGAGGGCGTCGACCGAGTGAACCGTGGTGATAACCAAATGGCCGGATTCGGTGGCGCGCAGGGCCGCTTCGACCGTGTCGCTGTCGCGCATTTCGCCGACGATGATGACGTCGGGATCATGTCGCATAAGAGCGCGGATAATGTCGGCAATCGTGTTGGCGGAATTATCCGTGACGGACGTCTGATCGACCAGCGGCATATCATATTCCACCGGCGCTTCGACGGAATAAACGGCGCGCGAGGCGCGGTCGATTTCCTGAATGATGCCGTAAAGCGTCGTCGATTTACCGGAGCCGGTCGGGCCGCTGACGACGATCAAACCGCCATCCTTGGTATGGCCATGAACGGTTTTGCGGATGCGGTCGGCGACCATAGGCGCATGCATGAACAATTCGTCGAAGCTGCGCTGGTTTTCGCGAACAAGAAGCCGAAGGGTCAGTTTCTGGCCCGACGGCGCAATCGGCAACGCGGCGACACGGAAGTCGATCATACGGCCCTGCCATTCGAACGAAAGACGTCCGTCCTGCGGATGCTGGCGGTCGGCGGCGTCCATCTTGGCGTCGGTTTTGATACGCGTCACGATCGGCGCCATCACGCGGTGAGGCAACAAGTGCTTATAGACCAGATCGCCGTCGACGCGGTAACGGATCCAGCAGCGCGTATCATCTTCCTGCAAGGTCAGATGAATATCCGATGTGCGGCTCTCCAGGGCTTCGGCGAGAATATCACTCACCGCCTGCTCAACCAGCATGGCGTCATCGGCATCTTTGGACAGGCTGTTCAGAAGACGCAAAAGGCGTTCACCCGCCATTTCGCTTTGCTCACGCATAAGACGCGCAAGTTCGGCGCGATCCCACGGCTCGACTTCAACCCCGGATACCTCATGATTGGCACGTTGCAGAGCGCCGGTGATGCGAACCAGATCCGCGTCGTCCAGACGATCACCGACGGCAATGCGCAGAATGCCGTCGCGTACTTCCAAAAGGCAAAGCCCCATGGCTGCCTGATTAGCTGATGACACATACAACCGGAGGGATTGCATCGTCAGGTCTTCCTTCGAACTGCCCTTGGTTTTGGCGCGCGATTTGTTATCGACGGCGAATCCGTTGCGGCGAAGGATGTCTTCGATCGATAAATGACGTCCGCCGGTGCGGCGCATGGCTTGCTCGGCAAGCGCAAGCTCATAATGGCGCGGTTTGATTTTCAGCGCTTCGGATTCGCTTTGGATGGCATCGGGGGAAAGAATCTCGTTCATTTCGTACTCGTCGAAAGCGTCGATCCGATCCCCCCGGTAGCATCGGAGGCGCCAAAAAGCGCGGCAGCGGATGACGCACTTGACGCATCTCTGGCGCTGTCTCTATTGGAATTTTTTGCCTTCAATGTCAGTTCCGGCGCGGCTTCCAGAGACAATGTCTTCTTCTTGCCATCAAGAAGAATGTCGACGGATTTAGCGCTGATAAATGTAATTTTTGCTTTCTTGTCATCTACATTGAATTCTTCATTCACATCGACCACGGCCGTGGTGCCGTCGGGCTTCAACAGAACCGCGCGGTTACCCACCGTACCGATCAGGCGCAACGGGCCACCTGACGAGGAACTCAGGCTGCCGCCCAGAGAGTTGACCGAAACGGGCGCGATTTTTCCGCTGGTTGCTCTTTCAAGTTCTTGCGCCCCCGGCGGTGGCGGTATTGCCGAACTTATTACACTATCGCTTTTAGATCCGGCGTCTTTCGCCGTCGCCGTTCCGCCGACGGCATTGCCGCGAATGGGGACAACCGCGAAACCCAGGCGCCCACTATGGCGGATGATGAGGTCGGTCGAAATCTGGCCATGTTCCGTGGGCGTCCACACCAATGTAACGGGGCAGGATTCGCCTGGTTTCAACTCCATATCGACGGCACAGCCCTGGTCGAGGCGCTGCAGCCCATTGCTCGCTTCGATAACATCGATGGAATAAAGCGTAATCGTATCGGGGCTGTCGTTGATCATGAGCGCCGAGCGCACCGCCTTGCCCGAGCCCACATCGACATCGCCGAAAGTAACGGGCGCGATATCTTTCGTGCTTAACGCAAGGCCTGTATCTTTTCTTTCGGTGGCGGCTGTTGAGCCGGAGGTCTTGCCGGTCAGTTTGGCGCGGGCAATACGGCCCGTGCCGTCATGCGTGAGCAAGGCTTCGACGCTCCAGGGTCCAGGGCTGTTAGGCGTTACGGAAATTTCGACGCTGCAACGGCTAAGCGCGGGAATCGTGCCCTGTTTCGAGCAATCGTCGTTGCTGACTTCGGCGACGACGTTACCATCGCTGTTGACACTGACTTTTTCCACCTTGACCGGCAGATTGGTTTGGTTGACGAAAAAAAGCGTGGTGCGCCGCGCCACATTCAGAACGGATTCGCCGGTGTCGATGTCGCCCTTGGGATCGACTTTAATCGCCTCGTCGCCGGCGCCGATGGTCGATGCGCCGGGGTCCATAAAAGCGGCGTCGCGCGCGTACAGGGGCGCCGTCACGAGCGTCAGAACCAGAGCGCCGATCATTCCCAACCGCCGGAAACCTGCCCCCGACCGTCGGCTCATGGCCGCGTCCCGCTGCTGCCTTCGGCAAGCGGTGTGGGGGCCGGCTGCAAAAGATCGTCAAAGGCGTGGCTGAAACCGCGCTGCATCAGGCGGCGGTCCACCGGCGCTCCATCCTCGCTTGGCGCAATCGCGACATTCCGCACAGAGGCCGGCGGCGGCACGGTCGCCATAAGCTCCGGCTTGAGGGCCGAAGAGAAGGCGCTCTGGGCTTCCGGAACGGTCAAGGTCTTGCTGCCGTCCTTATCGATATAGACGGCTTCAGGCAAGGGTTTTGCGGTTTCTTTTTTCTTGGCTTCCGCGACCTCGGCCTTGTCCGAGAACAGGATCACCGACGGCTTGACCATAACGACAAGCTCGTTGTTTTCGAGCTTGTCGTTGCCGTAGGTCGGCAAGCGCCCGTCGAAAGGCAGCGGGATGCCTTCGCGGTTATTGGTATCGTTCGAGGTCACAAGGCCCGCCATCACCAGATTATCGCCGGGGCGCACGCGGATAATCGTGCTGACTTTGCGGTTGGAGGTGATCGGCGTTTGCACGCCGTTGCCGCCGGGCGCCGCGTTGGCACTGACCAGGTTGATAAGATCGAGATCGAGATTTGCGAAAACGACGCCGCCTTCGTAAGTGCCGCTGATATTGACAGTGAGGCCGGTTTTGATCTTGTCGAGATTGACCGTGTTGGTACCGACGCCCGTTGTGGTCGGCGTCGCAGTGCCGCTCACATTCGTGGCCGCCACCAACTGCCCGACGCTGCTGATGTAGCTTTGCTCGCCGCCGGCGACGAATTGCGCGCCGGAGCCGGAAACGAAAGTAACCTGCGGACTGCTGATGGTTTGCACCCGTCCCTGGGTCGACAGGAAGGTAAGAAGACTGTTGGTATTAAGATGGCCGCTTGTGATTGCCCCAAGACTGACGCCGCCGGTAATGGACGTGAAGGCACTCGTCGAAGACGTCGCCAAACGCCCAAGCGGGCCGAGTGGAATTTGGCCCAGTTTCAGGGCGCTCCAGTTGATGCCCTCCGAGTTTTGCTTGTCCAGCGTCACTTCCCAGATATAAAGCTGCATGACAACCAGCGGCCTGCCGTTGCGCAACTGCTCAAGATACTGGCTGACGCGTTCCTGGCCTTCTACGCTGGTCATATAAATGATGTTTCCGCCCTGTTCGTCGATCTGGACCTTGCTGCCGACAAGCTGGGTAATGGCATCCGCCATGCTGTTGCCGGTCGCCGACGCCGCCGAAGAACTGCCGGTCGCCTTGGCGATAGGAGGGAGGCTGATGATGAAGGTTTCTTTCTCCGCCAGTTCGAGCGAACCGTGCCGGAAGGCGCAGAAAACCTTGGCGGCGGCGCAGATTTTCTCGACGACCTTGGGCAAAGGTCCACTCAGATTCATCACGGTGACGAGGCGGTCGCCAAGCGCACCGGTATTCCAGGACAGCGAAACATCAGTGCCCGAAAGCACAGCCTGAAGCGCCGCTGTGATGGGAACGGCATTCAGATTAGTGGTCGGGATAATGATGTTGCCGGGAAGATCGTCCGTTTCGGAAAGACGGCGTTCGTGCAAGGTAGAGCCGAGTTCAAGAGTGACGACAGGGGGATCGTCTTCGCCGCGCACGGTTTCGGCGGCGGCCGGTACCTCGGCCACTTCGGGATTGTCGCCGGTTGTCCGCTTGGTGTCCGTTATACCCGAACCGGCGCATCCCAGCAGCCCGAGAATGAGCATCAAAGCGATCGCTTTTTCTGTTTTATTCCGTTGCTTCACCCGATGCTCCTTATAGACTTGGGCGCACAGGAGCCAAAGCCTTGCGGTCCGGCAAACCTGATCCACGCCTCGAATAGTTAAGAGGTTTCAGGTTTATATTTCGTTAACCCAGTTTAATAGCTATAAGTGCAGTTTATCTTCTGGAATCAAGTCGTTGGAACCCGTTCTTATGAGCACACAACCGCTTACTTTTATCACAGGCGCAACCGGTTTTGTCGGCGCCGCCGTCGCACGAATCCTTTTGGACAAAGGTCACCGTTTGCGGGCATTGTCTCGACCTCGTAACGATCGCCGAAATCTCGAAGGACTGGACATCGATATTACCGAAGGCGACCTCGGCAAGCCGGAAACCTACCGCGAGGCGCTGAAAGGCTGTCAGGCCCTGTTCCATGTCGCCGCCGATTACCGCATCTGGGTTCCCGATCCCGCCACCATGCATCGCATCAATGTCGACGGCACTCACGCGCTGATGGAAGCCGCGGCAAGCGCGGGTGTGGAGCGGATTATTTATACCAGTTCCGTCGCCACGCTTGGCATCAACAAGGACAGCACGCCCTCCAACGAGGATACGCCGGTCACCTTCGCCGACATGATCGGCACCTACAAAAGATCGAAATTTCTCGCCGAGCAGGAAGTGCAGCGTCTGATCCGCCACCACAATCTTCCGGCCGTCATCGTCAATCCCTCCACGCCCATTGGCCCGCGCGATATCAAACCGACGCCGACCGGACGCATCATTGTCGATGCTATGAAAGGCTTGATACCGGCCTATGTCGATACGGGTTTGAATATCGCGCATGTCGATGATGTGGCGATGGGGCATTGGCTCGCATTCGAGCACGGCAAGATTGGCGAGCGCTATATTCTCGGCGGCGAAAACCTCGGCCTCGGTGATATTCTCGCCATCATCGCCGGCATTGCCGGACGAAAGGCCCCCACAATCAAACTACCGCGAGAGATGCTGTTTCCCATTGCCTACGCGATGCAGGGCATCGCGCGCATCACCGGCAAGGAACCATTTGTTACCGCCGATGCCCTGCGCATGGCGAAGAAGAAAATGTTTTTCTCTGCTGCCAAGGCCGAGCGCGAACTTGGCTACAAAGCCCGTCCCGCGCAGGCCGCCATCGCGGATGCCATCGCATGGTTTCGGGAATATCATTACTGCTGATCCCATCGACTTGAGAGGGTTTTGCTGGCAAAGTAACGTGCATTTATGTCAAGCACAGGCCCTATGACAGTCTCCACAGCCATCGAAGCGCCCAGCGGCAAGAACCGCGATACGGAAAATTTTCCGGTCGGATCCTTTCTGATCCGCCCCGATCTACGCGCGCATGTGCATGCGTTTTATAATTTCGCCCGCGCCGCCGACGATATCAGCGACCATCCCCTGATGGAGCCGGAAGAAAAAATCCGGCGGCTGACCCGTTTTGCTATCGTTCTCGGTGATGAGACGGCCAACGACGTGCCGAGCGCGGTGGGTTTACGCGAAAGCCTGAAGGTCACCCGCATAACGCCGCAGCATTCCCTCGACCTTCTGACTGCCTTCAGGCGCGATGCGACGCAATTGCGTTACCGCGACTGGGATGATTTGATGGATTACTGCCGTTACTCGGCCTCTCCCGTCGGGCGGCATGTGCTGGCGCTGCACGGCGTCGGCGAAAAGGCATGGCCGGCCAATGATGCGCTCTGCTCGGCGTTGCAGGTTATCAATCATGTTCAAGATTGCGCCGACGATTACCGCGAACTGGACCGCGTTTATATCCCGCAGGATATGCTGGAGGCCAATGGCGGCTTCACGGCGGATTTGTCGCGCATGAAATCGACTTACGGCTTGCGCATGACGCTGCAGGCGATGCTGGACAGACTCGGTCCCATGCTGGTCGAAGCCGAAAATTTGCCGCGCCATGTGCCGGACTGGCGGCTGAAATCCGAAACGTCCGTTATTTGCGTGTTGGCCAAACGTTTGGTCACGCTTCTGCGCAAACGTGATCCGCTTTGCGACAATGTGAAGCTCGGTAAAATTCCGGCCGCGGGCGCGGCGCTGACTGGCCTGCTGCGCGCATGGTTTTAGAGCATATTCGGTTCAGATAGAGCCGCACGCGTTCCTCCCCCCTTGCGGGGGAGGTTAGGAGGGGGGTACATAACTTCCTTATCTTATATACCCCTCCCCTAACCCCTCCCGCAGGGGGAGGGGAACACCACTGTTCCAACCGATAGAAAATTTCACCCGTTCAAGATATACTCTCATGACTTATCAGCAAGCCATAGCGGATGTGAAAGGGCGCGTTGCTAAATCGCGTTCGTCTTTCCATGCCGGTATGGCGATTTTACCCAAAGCACGGCGCGAGGCGATGTACGGGCTCTACGCTTTCTGCCGCGAGGTTGATGACATTGCTGATGATGGCGCGACGTTCGAGGAACGCGCGAACGGATTGCAGCAATGGCGCGAACGTATCGGTAATTTATTCCGCGGCAATGCCAGCGATGCCATAACAACGGTTCTTTTGCCTGCGGTGCAACGCTTCGACCTGATCGAGAAAGATTTCCAAGATATTATCGACGGCATGGCGATGGATGCGGCGACGCTGATATGTGCACCGAATGCCGAAACGCTTGATCTTTATTGCGACCGCGTCGCCAGCGCCGTGGGACGGATATCGGTGCGGATATTCGGCGATAGCAGTCCGAAAGCGATGGAGGTTTCCCACCATCTCGGCCGCGCGTTTCAATTGACCAACATCCTGCGCGATCTGAGTGAAGATGCGACGCGCGGGCGGCTTTATCTGCCGGAAGAATTGCTCGCCAAACACGGCGTCGTTTCACGCGTACCGAATGAAGTGTTGCGCGACCCGAATTTGGCCGCCGTCTGCCGTGAATTGGCTGCATGGGCCCGCCTCCATTTCACGGCATCCGATCTGGCCATGCGGGAATGCATTCCGTCGGCCATGCGTCCGGCCAAAATCATGCGCGCCTATTACGGCGCGATTTTCGACAAGCTGGTGGCGCACGACTGGCGCGATATTTCCACGCGCGTCACTTTGCCGAAATGGAAAAAAATCTGGCTCGTGCTGCGGCATCTGGTGGGTTGAAAGCTATGGGCGCACGGCAGGTTCATATCATTGGTGCGGGCATGGCCGGATTATCGGCGGCGCTGCAACTGGCGCTGGCGGGCGAACGCGTTACGGTCTATGAGGCAGCGCCGTTTGCCGGAGGCCGCTGCCGCTCCTTTCTCGACCGTGACCTCGATTGCCGCATCGATAACGGCAATCATCTGGTGCTGTCGGGCAATGTCGCGATCCATGATTACCTGTTCCTGACCAACGCGGTTGAGAGCATGGGCGGCCCGGGCGCGCCGCTGTTTCCGTTCATGGACCTTGAAAGCGGCGAGCGCTGGATCGCGCATATGAATATGGGCCACATGCCATGGTGGGTGTTCGATAAAAACCGGCGCGTGGCGGGGACGCGGGTCAGGGATTATTTGTCGATCATCGAGATCATGACCGCGGGCCCCGATGCCACCATCACCGACCAGCTGCGAACCGATACCACGCTTTACCACCGCTTCTGGGAGCCGATGGTGATCGGCGTCCTGAACACCGAGCCCGAAATCGCTTCGGCGCAGATGCTGGCGAACGTCTTCGCGCAAAGCTTCGCCGCCGGCGGCCGCGCCTGCATTCCCCTGATCCCCAAGATCGGCCTCTCCGAAACTTTCGTCATGCCGTGCCTGAATGTTTTGCGGCAGCATGGCGTCGAGATCAAATACGGCCACCGGCTGCGTTCGCTGAAACTCGACGGGCCGCATATCCGCGAATTGATGTTCAACAACGACACCACCCTCGAAATTGGCGCGGCGGACTGGGTTATTCTCGCGCTGCCTGCATGGGTGACGCGCGATTTATTGCCGGAGGTCTCGATCCCGACCGATTTCCGTTCCATCATCAACGCGCATTTCCGCGTCGAGGTGCCGAACAATCCCGCCGGTTTTACGGGGCTCGTCGGCGGCATCGCCGAATGGTCGTTCGTGCGCAACGGCGTCGCGTCCGTCACCATCAGTTGCGCCGAACGTTACGATGCGACCGCGACGCGCGATCTGGCCGCGCCGGTATGGGGCGATCTGGCGAAACTTTACGACCTCGATCCGGAAAAAATTCCGCCGCACAAGATTTTCAAGGAAAAATACGCGACCTTCGCGGCGACACCCGCACAGAATGCGTTGCGCCCCCTGCCCTACGATTTCCGCTGGCGCAATCTGGCTTTGGCGGGTGAATGGACCGCGACGGGGCTGCCCTCGACCATCGAAGGTGCGATCCGTTCCGGCGTTAAAGCAGCGCAGGTTGTGATGCGGTGGGTCACATAACGTCATTCCGGCGAAGGCCGGAATCCAGTCAGCGGTTCAATTGTACATGTTATTCAACATAAATATTTGAGGCGCGCCTGACTAGGTTCCGGACAAATTTGCTTCCGCAAAAGCTACAGCAAATTTTCCGGAATGACGCAGGAAGAGAAAGGCCTTAATCCTACTCCGCCGCGTCGTCGGTTTTGACAGCGAACGCTTCGTCCCACGTGCCCTTGGTCGCGGCTTTGGAATATTCCGTGGCGCGGGCTTCGAAGAAGTTGGCATGCTCGGCGCCGTTCAGCATTTCATCCATCCACGGCAGCGGATTTTTGGCGACGCGGTAGATCGGCTGCATGCCGAGCTGCGTCAAACGGCGGTCGGCGATGTAACGGATGTACGCCTTCACATCGTCGGCGGTCAGGCCTTCGATCACGCCAAGCTCGAACGACAGATCGATAAACGCGTCTTCGTGGTCGACGATGGTGTCGCAGGAGAGGTAAAGCTCGCGCTGCAAACTGTCGGTCCAGATGAACTTGTTTTCCTCGATGAAGGCGCGGAACAGGCGGATGATGGAATGCGTGTGCAGCGTCTCGTCGCGCGCCGACCATGTGACGATCTGCCCCATGCCCTTCATTTTATTAAAGCGCGGGAAATTCATCAGCATGGCAAATGACGCGAACAGTTGCAGGCCCTCGGTAAAACCGCCGAAAACCGCCAAAGTACGGGCGATTTCGACCGGGCTTTCGACCGAGAAATTCTGCATGTAGTCGTATTTGTCCTTCATTTCCTTGTAACGCAGGAAAGCGGAATATTCGACTTCGGGCATTCCGATGGTATCGAGCAGATGCGAATAGGCGGCGATATGGATCGTCTCCATGTTCGAAAACGCCGACAGCATCATCTGGATTTCGGTCGGCTGGAATACCTGCGCATATTTTTTCATGTAGCAGTTGTTCACTTCGACGTCCGCCTGCGTGAAGAAGCGGATAATCTGCGTCAGCAGGTTGCGTTCCGACGGCGTCAGCTTCTGCCGCGAAGCCTTGATGTCATCAGCG
>JAATFY010000113.1 GCA_015654915.1 Rhodospirillales bacterium | reverse complement strand
TCGGCGGCGGCAGCGCGTTTTTCGCCGCGTTCCCGTCGATAAAGGTCGGGCGCACCTCGGTGAGCAAATGTGTGCGCGCATATTCGTTCGAGATCGACGGGGCGAACCCCTGCAGATGCGCAAGAAGCCCTATTTTCAGGCATTGCAGATATTTGGATTCGGCTTCGAGAATAGCTTTCAGCGAATTCGACATCGGGCCGAAGAAACCGTAGGCCAGCCACACGCCCATGAAGGTACCGACCAGCGCGCCGCCGATCAGGCGGCCCAGCACTTCCGGCGGTTCGGTGATCGAACCCATGGTATGGATAACGCCGAGAACGGCGGCGACGATACCGATGGCGGGAAGGCCGTCGGCGATATTCTGCAGCGCCGTCACCATGGCGGCGTCCTGGTCGTGATGGACGTAAAGCTCTTCGTCCATCAGCGATTCAAGCTCATAAGGCTTGTCGGAACCGAGCGTGATGAGGCGCAGGTAATCGCAGAAAAAATCGGTGGCGTGATGATTGTGCTGGAAACCCGGAAACTGGGCGAACAGCGAACTTTCCTCGGGTTTTTCGATATGCTGCTCCAGCATCAAAAGACCCTTGGTCTTGGCCAGCTTGAACACCTGATACATCATGCAAAGAAGCTCGATAAAATCGGCTTTGCCGTATTTCGGTTTCTTGAGCAGAAGACCCAGCGAGCGCAATGTCCGCTTGATGTTGGCGGAAGGGTTGGCAATGATGAAACCGCCCGCAACCGTGCCGCCCATGATGACGAGTTCCAGCGGCGCCGCGCCGATCAGCACATGGATATGCCCGCCTTGCAGGATGTAGCCGCCGAAGGTACAGGCAAAGACGGTGATAATACCGATGATAAGATTCATGCGAACGCGCGTCGGGGCTGGGGGTCGGATCAGGCCGGTTAAGACCTACTAGCTTGTCTTAATCATTCCCAAATTATCGTTAAAATGGCTTTAACGTCTTTGGCGAGTGCATCTTATCGATGTTTAGCTAAATAACGCAAAGCCCCTCACCCTCCCAGCCCTGAGACGGGCTGGGGCCCTCCCTCTCCCGCATTGCGGGAGAGGGTGCCGAGCGCATGCGAGGCGGGTGAGGGCGTTTCCGCCTTTCAAGACAACTCGATGCGCAGTAAGCTTGGTTTTTCCTCCATACCGCACGAGCCCGATGCCCGATTCCCGTTCCTTTCGCCAGATCATGAGCTGTTTTGCGACCGGCGTGACCGTTGTCACGGCGCGGGATGACGACGGCACCGGCTTCGGCATCACCGTCAATTCCGTGACCTCCGTCTCGCTCGAACCGCCTCTCCTGCTGTTCTGCCTCGATAAAAAAGCCCATGTCTATCCGGTTTTCCGCCGCGCAAAATATTTCGCCGTGAATATCCTGAGCGAAAACCAGCAGGACGTCTCGCGCCATTTCGCCGATTACCGGCATTACCCGAAGCCCGATAAAATGTGGGACCGGCCGCAGGGCGGCTGCCCGATCCTCCGGCATACGCTTGCATGGATGGTGTGCCGTAAAACCTCTACTTTCAGAGGCGGCGATCACGACATCATCACCGGCGAAGTGGTGAAGCTGCACAAACGCAACATACAGGCCGAACCGCTGATCTATTTCCACAGCCGGTACCGGAAGATCGGATAGGTCGAACCAATTACGTGCGCAGCATATAGCGCGCCGCACGGCCCGCCGCTTTCTTCAGCATCACATGAAGCCGCATCCCCGCTCCTTGGGAAGGGGAATTGATCATGTCCGCAAGCGGATTGGTGACTTCCAGCGCGACGGCGCGGCCATCGCGCACGACAAATTTCACATGCGCCACATCAGCCATTCCAAGTTTGTCTTTGATAATAACGGGGTTGGGAATGCCGACCTCCGCCACATAGCCATACCGCAAATCCCCGTCGGCTCCCCTGACCGTAAAAGCCTGCACATGAAAAAGGCGGATGATGCGTCCGGCCCGCGTTTCGGCGACATAACCGTCGCCCTCACCTTTTAAATCTTCGATAATCGAGACTGCCATATGAACCCATAAAATCTTCAGTAAACATCCCGCTCAGACTTGCACACCGGACACCTAAGTCAATATGGCGAAAAAAGACGGCTCTACGGCGTTTTAATGCCCTAGCGTTCGCGTGTAATGAGATAAAGACTGTCCGCCTGCGCCGGTAAAAGCGACGGATCGATTTGCGGATTTACCTCACCGCGCGGAGACACAATCTCCGGCACCTGCCGCACCCCGCCCGTGCAACAGGTGCTGGCGTGTGTGCCGGAATGGAACAATCAGCAATTTTAACCATAAAAATTGGAATGCTTTTGCATATCAAAGGAAAGTTATATTCTTTCTCAACGTAACCGGAGTTTATCCGACCTTCATTTAGGTTGCCGCCTCATTAGATTATATGGCAAATTGGCCGCTTCTTTTCATGGAGATTGGATATGAGCAAATTTTCTTCTTTAGCTTTCGCTTCCTCGATGCTGGCTCTTTCCGGATGCAGTCTTTTGTGCCCGCCAAAACCTGCCCCCTACGATACTGGTAATGGTACTTTCGTAAACTGCAGAAGCGGGAACTTTAATCAAATTGATGCCATCACTGCGGGCG
>JAATFY010000180.1 GCA_015654915.1 Rhodospirillales bacterium | reverse complement strand
GTTTTTGGAAATGATGAAAAACCATTTCTGGATTTTAATAAAAAATACGAAAAACCAGGGACGTATTTTCATCCTTTGCTCGGTACGCTTATCACTGGAGCCGCTCGCCTGTTGTTGGCAATGGCGGAACGCCGCGCCATTAATGCCGGATTGGATTGGGTTTTTTGCGATACCGACAGCATGGCCTTTGCCAAGCCACATGGAATGAACGATCAAGACTTCTATCAGCGCGTCGAAATAATCTGCGCTGAATTTAAGCAACTCAGTCCCTACAAGGGCAAGCCGTCCTTGCTGAAAATCGAAGATGAGAATTATCAGCAGGATAATAAGGGCAAAATCATTGAAGGCGAACAAGAACCACTCTTTTGCTTTGCCGTTTCTGCCAAGCGATATGCGCTATTCAATCTCAGAGAAGAAAAACGATCACATATCCGTAAAGTCTCGGCCCACGGCCTCGGTCACTTGCGTGATCCGTATTTGAGTAACAAAAAAGTCAGTGTTGCTGAGGGCATCACAAATATGGATAACGATGATGAGCAGGAAAAAGATGAGATTGCCAAAGTAAAGCCTTGGCACAAGGATTTCTGGCGCTGTATTGTAGATGCGGCGTTAAACGGTCATATCAATGAGCCTGATTATCAATCCGTCAAAGGATTACAGAAGCACGCGGCCAGCATATTTTCGGCGTCAACGCCGGAACAGGAAGGATGGTTTAAGAAACATAACAAAGGTAAAGATCGTTATGATTGTGTACGTCCGTTCAATTTCTTGCTGGTGTTCAAGGAGAAGCCTTTTTCTGGTCTGGCCGATCAACCCACGCCACAAGCAGAAAATACAACAAAGAAAAAACTACCACTTTTCCCGATAGCACCCTTTGACCGCGATTTATCCATAGCAGCGAATAACTGTTTTGATCGCAACGACCCTACGAGAAAAATTGTGCCGGAAGAACTGGCAACCTATCATGAAGATCGCGGCCAATATCACCTGCATCCTGAAACAAAATTCCGTGACGGGGATTATCGCATGTCCAGTGTGACACAGCGGCGACACATTAAACCAACCGCCAGCGTTAAATCACCCGCTCTTATATTGATTGGCAAAGAGGCCAATGAACTTGAAGAACAAATTGTGCTTGGTAGTGATGCTGATAAGCAGAAAAAGCACCCAAACTATGTTAAGCATAGTGCGCTCACGCTTGAACTTATCCAAACGGCGGTTCGTGTTCATGGCCTACGCGAACTTGCACGAGAGGCAGAAATCAGTGCCAATGAACTTGTTAAAATCAATAAGGGCGAGGTGAAACATTTGCGCCCTGACACCATCGATAAACTGGACAAGGCCATCACACGACTAAACCAAGCTTTGCATGAGAGCAAAGAATTACTATACTTGATGCAGCATGAAGCCGACGAAATAGGGAAGTCGAAATTTGCTCGCCATATCAATCACAGTCTTTCCGGTATAAAAAGAGCGTTGTTAAAAAATAAGTTGCCGAAGCAGCTTCGGACAAAGTTGAAAAGTTATTTTATGAAAAAGAAGGCTCGAAAATAAGCAGTCACGCCAATATATGGGAAACATAGGCGAAAACATGATGTTTTTGGCTTATGCAGGGGTTTCCATAAAACAGACCGCTTGAATTTATTTGGATTTATCGTGAATATCACTGTCATGGAAAATAGAAATTGCAAATGGGTCAGAAATGTACAACTTTTCACCCTTCCTTATATAACCCCCCGCAAGCGGGAGGGGAAACGCTACAGCCTAAAACCCGAACATGTGGTCGAGGCTGAAAGCGCTGTCGCCGCTGACGAGGCCGTGATAGCCGAACAGGCGGCAAGTGGTGTCGCGGATGATGACATAGGGATATGTGCCTGCCGCCTTGATCTCGTCATGCGTGAACATCTCGCTGACGCGCCACAGCAACGAGCCGCTGCATGCGATGCGGACCGAGCGTTTGGCAACCTCCTGCCCCTTGTCGGAAGTCAGGATCAGCAAAGTATCCGAAGTCGTATGCCATGGCAGCGAAGCCGGATAGACCAGATGGCACATCGTGTCGTAAGGCTGGGCGCCCACGCGCAGGAACAGGCGCGTGCTGAGGCCCGGCGCGCGTCCGGCATAGCTTTGCGGCTCGTTCTTGTAGGTCAGCACGGTATTGAACACATGCGCTCCGAAGCTGGTTTCGGCGGAATGGCCCGACTGGCGGTCCTGATAGCGGAACAGGCTGTGCAGCCAGCCGTCGACTTCGTGACCAGCGGCAAAATCATAAATCAGTTCGATATGCCCGTAGCCGCCTTCGAGCTTCTTGCCTTTCAACAAATCATTGACGTTGATGGCAATGGAATCGCTGCGCTTCAGGTTGCCGAATTTATGCTCGCCGACCTCGTTGCCCTTGGCGTCATACATCATCGCCTTGACCGGCAGATGCGTCAACGCCGTCGACATCGGCGTCGGCAGCGCCCAACTGGTGAAGCGGTCCATCGGCAGTATGGGCGCGGGAACGATATGAAGCTTGCCCAGCAATTCGCCGAGATCGCCAAGTTTCTTGTCCGGCTTCAAATCGCTGCGCTCGACATTCGGGTGCGACATGCGCGTATGGCCGTTCTTCGAGATAACTTCATAGCGTGGACGGACGAAATGCTTGCCTGCCTGAATCTCAAGCTGTTGCGGCCAGCGCGCCTTGGGCAGCAACTCGGCGACATTGAGGCGATAACTGGCGTAGGGCGCGATGGGCTTGTTAAGGCGCGCGACGGCCTCATTTCCCATAAAGTTAAGTCCGATCTCGCCTGCCGCGATCTCGCCCGGATGGCTGTTCTGTATCCAGAGCACCACTTCTTCGTCCTCGGCGGGCGCTGGCAGTCCGGCATACTGGTCGGAAGGCCACGAATTGGCGTCGTGCGTGCAGGATAGAACTTTTTTGTCGTCACCATAGGTATCGAGCGCATATTTCACCACATCATGCCCAGCGGCGCCGACGACATGAATGAAAAGCTGCCCGATGAATTCCGGCAATTTGAAACGGGTGCGGATTTCGGCGCTGTCGAATACCACGCTGGCGCCAGCAGGCGGCAGCGGCTCCATCCATTCCGCCAGTTTCTCGCCTTTATCATCCATCAGATAGCACCAGGCGCGCGGATCCTTGCCGCCGTAGGTGCTCCAGTAATTCGCGGTCACGACGCGGGTATGATGCCCGCCGCCGTCGCGGAAGAAAGCGAAGTTGTTGGCAAAATTAATGGTGGCCAGGTAACGCTGCTTGTCGGTCAGCATGTCGTCGGGCAGGCGCAGCGCATCAAGGCTGTACCACGGCGCATTGGCGGGCATCAGATGCCGCACATGATCGACCAGTTTCACGGCGTCGAACGAGGCCACCAGAACCGATTTGCAGGCGCAGTCTTTCATTAACGTCACCGGCTGCGCGGCGTGATTACCGAACAGGCGGCCGATCTGATCGACGTCCTGCACGAACAATCCGGCGATATCGACATCGGTTAGCGGAAAGAACTCGGCGAAGCTGGAAAGGTGATTGCCCGGATCGTAAATCGCCACCGGCCCCGCCTTTTGCAGATGCGCGACAAGATTGCGGGCCTTGCCAGCCACCAGCGGATGCGTCACGGCCTTATAGAAGGCATTGCCGCCGGACTGGTTGCTGAAGGTATCTATCTTGAGAGCCATGCCTAGTATCCCTTACGCGCCCGCTTGAAAAACGCGCTAATCTTATGGCGGAACTGTTCACGCCGGACAACGCCTTCGTCGCGCACCCAGTTTAGCTGAATCGCGCGGCGCGGGCCATCGAAAGCTTCATGTCCATGCCAGGCATTGGGCTGGTTGCGGAAAGCCAATAATGTGCCCTGATCCGGCGGCACCTCGGCAAACATATCATTTAAATTATCGGGCGAGCGCAACAGCCGCAGCCGCACGCCGGGCTGATCCCACTTGCCATTAATTGAGATAAGAACTGTAATCAGATGGGTCTTGCTGTCGGTACGGATTTGCGCGTCCGTAGGGCGGCACCGGC
>JAATFY010000061.1 GCA_015654915.1 Rhodospirillales bacterium | reverse complement strand
GCGTGTTCGGAACTAATTTCGTCAAATTTGGCTTGGGCTACGGCGCTGTCGTCGCCATTATTTTGTCTTACAACGTCAATAAATCCATCCTCTGGATGCTGATCGACGGCTGGTTTAGCTGGCTTTATGTGATTTTTTTCGCCCTGTTCCGGGCCTGAAACGCGGCGATCCTTTCGCAGGGCTTCAATTTTTTCCACGTGCAGAATGCCGGCGCAAACGCCAGATGTGCTCCATCTTAAGGTACGTGAAAGACGCCGACCACGCGATCATCATCAGGCCGCCCAGCGCCTCGGATACCGCCAGCGAGCGGATGGCACCGTGCGGCGTTATGTCGCCGTAACCTGTCGATGTGTAATTGACCGCCGAAAAATATAAAAATGTGTTCAGGCTGCCGTCGAAATCGCCCGAGAGATATCCCAAAGCGGGATGAAGCGTCATCAGCAGCATCGCAAGGGCGAAAACCCATATCTCGATAATGTGCCCGAATATCAAAGTCACAATCGTCAGCATCATGATACGCCGGTCGTGAAATCGCCTCAGCGCCCAGGGGATGACGACATCGGAAACGATGCGGATTATCTCATAATGGATGCCGATGGTGACGATAACCAGAGTAGCGGCGATTGCCCAACCGAAAAATTCCATCATGATTTATTCCTTGTCGGCCAGAAAAGGGTAGTCCGTATAACCTTCGGGACCTTGGCCATAGAACGTATCGGGATGCGGTTCATTTAACGGGGCATCCAGGCGGAAACGCTTTGGCAAGTCGGGGTTGGCAAGAAACAGCGTGCCGAAAGCCACGGCATCCGCTTCGCCCGCCGCCAGAACCCGATCAGCCGTTTCCTTCGTAAATTTCTCGTTCACGATATACGCGCCGCCGAACGCCTTTTTAAGTTGCGGCCCTAGGCGGTCGTCACCCAAATGTTCGCGCGCGCATATAAAGGCGATTTTACGTTTGCCCAACTCGGACGCGATATAGCCGAACGTTGCCGGCAGATCGGAATCGCCCATCGATTGCGCATCGCCGCGCGGCGCGAGATGCATGCCGACGCGGCCCGCGCCCCAGACAGATATAACCGCATCCGTAACTTCCAGCATCAAGCGGGCGCGATTTTCGATGGAACCGCCATATCGGTCGGTGCGTTTATTGCTGCCGTCCTGCAAAAACTGGTCGAGCAGATAGCCGTTGGCGCCATGAATTTCCACCGCGTCGAACCCCGCTTCTTTGGCATTCTGTGCGCCCTTACGATAGGCCTCGATAATGCCGGGGATTTCCTCGAGCGCCAATGCGCGCGGCACCGGATAAGGCGCCATCGGACGCATTTGCCGTACATGGCCTTCAGCCGCAATGGCGCTGGGGGCTACCGGTATCGCGCCATTCAAAAAATAGGGGTGCGAAATGCGCCCGACATGCCAGAGCTGAAGTAGCATCCGGCCACCTGCCTCGTGCACCGCCTTCGTGATCCGCTTCCAGCCTTCGACCTGCTCCGCCGACCAGATGCCGGGTGTATCCGGATAACCCACGCCCATAGGATCAACCGATGTAGCTTCCGAGAAAATCAGGCCCGCCGACGCCCGCTGCACATAATATTCCGCCATCATGGCGTTGGGGACGCGACCGGGACCGGCGCGGCAACGGGTCAGCGGCGACATCAGGATGCGATTGGGCAGGAGAAGGTCGCCGACTTTTATGGGATCGAACAAACCCGGCATGATTTTTTCCTTTTCGACAGGATGTTTGTGGAGTTTGCGCGACAGCAAGAATTTCAGAGGATAGCGGCATTGTGCGCATAAAGAACTGCAAGTCAATAATGGCTTACCGCCTGAATCCCTGCGCGACAAGATAGGTTTCGGACGATTCCGCGCGGCTGGCCGCGGGTTTGGCGTGTTTCGTTTTCGTAAAATGACGTTTGAGAAGATCGAGAACTTCTTTCTGCGCGCCGCCCTGGAAAAACTTGCACACGAAGGTACCGCCGGGGGCCAGAACATCGACGGCAAAAAGCGCAGCCATTTCCGCCAGCGCCATGATGCGAATATGGTCGGTATTGCTATGGCCGGTCGTATTGGGCGCCAGATCGCTGAGCACCAGATCAGCCTGTCCACCGATCAGCTTTTTAAGTTTCTTGGGTGCGTCGTCGGCCGTAAAATCCATGCATAGGATATCCACGTCCGGCACCGCCGCCATCGGCAATATGTCGAGCGCCACCAGTTTGCTGTTTTTGTTACCGATTTTCTTGGCCACGACTTGCGTCCATCCGCCGGGAGCTGCACCCAGATCTATGACGCGCATATTGGGTTTCAACAGGCGGAATTGCTCGTCGAGCTGCAACAACTTGTAAGCCGCGCGCGAACGATAGCCGTCGGTCTGCGCCGCCGCCACATAAGGATCGTTCAGATGCCTTTGCAGCCATTGGCGCGAGGATTCGCTGCGGCGACTTTTCGCCTTGACGCGCACCGCTTTACGGCGACGCGACGCGATGGTGCCGAGACCGTTTTTTTTGGTCGGTTCTTTCATGTTGCCCTCTTGGGCAGACGCGACAAAGCGATGCTGGCCGCAACCACCACATTCAGGCTTTCGACGCCGGTGGTAGGAATGCGGATGCGCGTCTTGAACCGGTCGACACCGAAGCCGGGACCCTCCTCACCGACCACCAACAAAGCCTGCGGCGGCCATTTAAAATCGTCGATCGAAATGCCGTCCATATCGAGCGCAATGCAGGAAGGGGGAAATTCCGCCAGCGACGGCCCGCGTGCAAGCGGCACGCGCAGGACGCTTCCGGCCGATGCTTTCACGGCTTTGGGCAGGAACGGATGCGCGGCCTTGCGGGCCAAAATAACACGCGGCACGCCGAACGCTTCGCAACTGCGGATCAGGGCGCCGAGATTGCCAGGATCACCGACTGGCATGACAAGCTCAATGCCTTTGGGTTTGTATGCAGTAATATCCGCTGCCGCCAGAACCGGAACGTCCGGCTGTTTCAGCACCAGAATATTGAAATGCGTGCCCAGCACATCGATCTGGTCGAAAAGGGTCGGAGCGAATTCGATCTGCTTTGCCTCCGGCGCCAGAGCCTTAAAATCGCGCGACAGAATTTCATAGACGATTTCCAGACCGGGCCTTTTAAGAAACTCGCGGATCAGTTTCTCGCCCGACAGCAAAAACAGTTCCTCTTCCTTCAGCCCTTTGGCCGAAGTCAGGCTCAGCAATTTTTTGAATGTATCGTTCTGCGCGCTTTCGATCATGCGGGATGATCTAACACGCCCTACGGAAACTGGCCAGCTACCCCTTATATTCCTTCAATCTGTCTTCCAGCCATTTCTGCGCCTCCACCTTTTTCCCGTCGGGAAAGCGCACATAATAGGACTCACCCGAAACGGAAGATTTGCTGGCAATATATGTAATAAATTCTTCGGCCGTATGGACGCGCCCGCCGACATAATCCAGTTTCTGCCGGAGATGATCCTGCGATTCCCTGCCGTTGTATTCCTTGCCGTTGCGTATGAAAACCAGCGGGGAAGAACCGACCGCTTTCAGCAGATAATCGATTTTTGCCTGTTCCTGCGCCGGGCGGGCCAAAGCCTGCGCCGAATAAACCGAGAAGAAAAGAACGATACATACAATGAAGAGGGCGCGCACCGCCAAGCCTGCATGCGAATTAGAATATTTTTTCATTATTCCTCCTGAAGCGAATTAAGCTTTTCAGACTTGATAAAAGTCAAGATGGGCTTGTCGTTTGGGGTGTTTATAAAGAAACGCCGCATCGGTTTCTTATAGGGTTCTTATCGACTCTTCATCGAAATTTTATGCCGATCACCATCAAATAAAAACCATGTCAGCACGTCATCAGTAACAATGGAGATATCAATGAAACACCCACTCGCCGTCCTCGCCCTCGCCGCCGCAGCCTTAAACGTTGCCGCATGCACACACAGCGGCGCCGCAGACCTCCCTCCCGGCCAATACGAAAACAAGACCAGTTCGACCAATAGCAACGGGACGGATACATCAAAAGATACGACCACGACCGTGGGATATGATTCGTACGGCAACAAAAAAGCCGTGGTTAAATCAAAGACGACTGTCGATCCTCCGGGCCTGTTCAACAAATCCACCACCGAGACAGATCAGGTTATCGAAAAATAACTTTTTCTGATTTCCTTTAAGATGCTGCGGCAAAAGCGGCCTCGGCCTCTTTTGCTGCAGTTCCTTTCTTCAACCCTTACGGGCAGGTAAATATGACTTTAGGCACCATTCTTCTCATCGTCCTTATCCTCATGCTGATCGGCGGCTTGCCGACATGGCCGCACAGCAAAAACTGGGGCTATTACCCTTCCGCCGGCTTCGGAACCGTGTTGATTGTGGTTATTATTCTGATGGTTTTGGGACGCATTTGATCCGCGCCGGACAAATCAAAAATTCTCATACCGACCGGTTAAGGAAAAGCCGAGGATATGCATCAGAACTTGCAGATGAATGTCATTATGCGGCAGCGGCAGTTTCTTTTTCGCGTATTCGAGGCACTCCCCCCAATCACAATCGATAAAAAAAGATTGCCGCGCGATGGTGGCCGCCAGAACGGACAGTTGGTCGTAACGGCTGTCGATAGTCGTAGATAAGGTATGTTCAAGTTTGACTGAGGTGGCAAAGGGAAACAGGCATCCAACCTTCAGGGTACCCTCGCTTGCCTGCTTACGGATAAAAAGATCCAGCGGCAGTTCCGGTCCCTTACTGAGTTCCCCGGCGTATAAGTCATGAAGTTTTCGGATCGATTTTTGGTTCACCAGAAACGAACTGGTGGACGCGAACATATTTTCTTTCATTTCAATGACGCTGAAAACCAGCCGCGTAAGGGCGCCGGTTTTATCGCGTGCGACGTTCGTGTCGTATAAATCCTTATAATCTTTATAGAGATGGTTTTTGATCGCGATATAGGTATCGGTATAAAGAAGATCGTAATTCGACAGAAACCCGCTGGCGAGAGCGTTCTCGATCACGCTACCGGCGGATTTGGCGAACAGAACATCGTCTTCGACAATATGAAGATGCAGCGGCTGGCCGAGATTTTCCTTAAGCAGCAGGTAATGCGACGTGAAGCATCCCATTTCGCCGTCCTTGAGAACGGGATTGGGGAAATGCAGCGCGTTGCCTTCCGCGGCGGGAAAGCGCCGGTATTTCCGGCTCAACCCGCATCGCTTGAGTTCGGCTTCAATCTCGCCGCGCCGCGCGATGCTGCGATCCAGATTGATATAAAAACCGGCATAATCCATGGAGCGGGTCCGGGAGATGACAAAGACGTTCCCAAACCATAATCGCAGGAAAACGGCGAAGGCAAGCGGCTATATGCTAACAGATTGAGCGGTAGCTTAGGCAGCGCGCGGGCGGTCGTTGCGCGATCCGCCAAAGGATTTCGGCTTGCCGCCGAATCCGCCGCGATGGCCTTCATGGCGCGGGCCGCTCTTGTGACCCTCATGACGTTGGCCCTCCTTAGGGCCTTCCGCATGGCGTTCGCCGCCTGCATCCTGACGCGGGCCTTTATGACCTTCATGACGCGGGCCGCCTTTGCCTTCATGGCGGTGCCCGCCGCCATGGGCATTGGATTTGTTGCCACTGTAATGCGGGCGTCCGCCGCGGCGATGCTGCGGCCGTGCTTCGCCCCGCGGTTCTTCGTTGCGTGGTGCGCCGGGATTCATCAGCCGGTTAATGGCGTTCCATTTGATGCGGTCGGCCGAGGTCAGCAAATTGATCGCCTTGCCGGTCGCTCCCGCGCGGGCCGTACGGCCGATGCGATGGATGTAATCTTCGGGGCATTGCGGCAGGTCGTAATTGATGACGAGTTCGATATGCGGAACGTCAAGCCCGCGCGCGGCCAGATCGGTCGCCACCAGAACGCGGAATTTCTTGTCGCGGAATCCCTGAATGACCTTGTCGCGGCGGTTCTGCCGCAGATCGCCGTGAATGGCGTCAGCCTTGTAATTCTGACGCGACAGCTTGTCGGCCAGTTTCTCGGTGCCGTATTTGGTTTTGACGAAAATGATCGTCGAGCCCTGATGCGATCCCAATTGTTCCAGCAGCTTGGCGTATTTCTCGCCATCAGTGGTGTGGATCAGTTCCTGCTTGATGTTCGGCGCCGCCTCGGTGGTCGAGCCCGCGCTGATGCGCTCCGGATTGGTCATGTATTTGCCGGACAGCTTGACGATATCGGCCGGCAAGGTCGCCGAGAACATCATGGTCTGCCGTTCGCGCGGAATATGCGCGACAATGCGTTCGATCTGGATGCCGAAGCCCATATCCAGCATGCGGTCCGTTTCGTCCAGAACAAGGAAGCGCGTGTTGTTGAGTTTCAGGGTACCGCGCTGCAGATGGTCGTTGATACGGCCCGGCGTGCCGACGATAAGTTTCGGATGCGCCTGCAACTGGCGGAACTGTTTCGGCATCGGCTCCCCGCCGATCAGAAGCGCGGTGCGGATGGCCTGCACCGGTATCATTTGCTGGAGCGCGGCCAGAACCTGCGTCGCCAGTTCGCGCGTCGGCGTCATGATGAGGGCGCCCGCTTGCGGGTTGTCCATCAGCTTGACGATCAGCGGAATGCCGAAAGCGCCGGTCTTGCCGGTGCCCGTCTGGGCGGAGCCGAGAATGTCGCGTCCCGCCAGCGCCAGCGGTATCGCCTGCGCCTGAATCGGTGTCGGCGTCATGAATTGCATGCGCGCGAGTGATTGCATCAACTTCGGCGGCAAGCCGAAGCCATTAAAATCTTTTTCCATAATGAATCCCTGCCCGCGCCAACCGGCAGAAGCCGGTTGGCGACGGAGCGTTGTTGGGGTTTTAGTCTTTAAACTTAAGCAGCTTCGCCAATAACTTTAAGATTGGCGGCTGAAGTACGACCCTTGTTGGTCGCGAGTTCAAAGTTGACGCGTTGACCTTCTTTGAGATCCGTCAGACCGGCGCGTTCGAGCGCGCTGATGTGAACGAACACGTCGGCGCCACCTTCTTCAGGCTGGATGAATCCGAAACCCTTGGCGCTGTTGAACCACTTTACTGTACCGTTAGCCATATGATATTCCTTTACGTTTGGTAGTGACCGGCCTCACCATGAGACCGGTTATGAGCATAGTTATTCAGGACATGCCGATTTGGCGCATCCCTTTCAAAACTCATCGACAAACGCAGGAAAGGTAGGCTTTGGGCCGTTCTTTCAATAATGCAGTTACTAACGGCATACGCTGACTTTTGATCATCAGCCAAAGCAGAAGCGAGAGCAGTGTCTAAACTCGGGTCGGACCATACAGGTTATTGAAAAATATACAAGAAAATAATCACTTTCGCGAATTTCAGGCCGCAACGATGGCCGGTAACCTGCTGTGGCGGCTATGAAACCAATTCCCAGACCGTCACCGTCCGGCTGTCGCTATCCTCCAGATCGCGCGAGGTCGGCACGACATATCGCGCGCATTCTTTCAGCCCATCATGCGGCACATAGGCGCGCCCCGGATCGGCCAGCAGCACGCGCGCGCCTTTCGCCGCGCATAGCCACAACCAGCGCATCATCACGGCGCTCATCGCCTGCTGATAACAAACATCGCCCGCAAGGATCAGATCGGCGCCTTTGAACGGTTTCGTCATCTCGATATCGCCCATGTTCTCAATCGCAACGTGATTATGTGCGGCGTTCAGTTGCACGGCGGCGAAGGCCATCGGATCGATCTCGACGACTACGGCGCTTTTGGCCCCCGCTTTCATCGCGGCAATCGCGGCGATGCCGCAACCGGCGGCGAAATCGACCACGCACTTGCCGCGCACGGTTTCGGGATGATCGAGAATATAGCGCGCCATCCCCTGCCCGCCCGGCCAGGCAAAAGCCCAATAGGGCGGCGGCAATCCGTTATGCTTCAGGCGTTCTTCGGTCATCTGCCACAGCGGCGTGACTTCGGTGGCGAGATGCAGCGTGATTTCCGGCACCAGTGGCGGCGCGATTAAAACGGTCTGGGTCCGGATGAATTCGGTTTCTGTGACCGTCATATAAATTTGCCCAGAACAATTCCAGCAAAAATCATCAGGCCGAAATTGCGGTTGCTGCAAAACCGCCACAGGCAGTCTTCCGGATCATTCATTTTCCACAAGGCAAGCTGAAGAAGAATGAATCCGGTCGCCAGAGCCAGCAGAATATAAAATCCCTCATGCAATCCTTCGACCCAACCGGCCGCCGCAAGAAACGCAATCGCCAGCGCGTAAAACAGCGCGACCCACGGCCGCGAATTGTCGCCGAACAGCCGCGCGGTGGATTTAATGCCGACAAGTTCGTCGTCATGCCTGTCCTGATGCGCGTAGATCGTGTCGTAACCGAGCGTCCAGAAAATGCCTGCGACATAGAGCAGGAAAGCCGAGAAGCTCAGCGTTCCCGTCACGGCGCTCCACCCCATCAAAGCGCCCCAATTGAAGGTGAAACCGAGAAAAAGTTGCGGCCACCATGTGATGCGTTTCATCAGCGGATAGACGGCGACCGGAAGCAATGACAGAAAACCGAGCGCCACGGTAAGGCGGTCGAAAAGCAGCAGGATGCCGAGGCCGATCAGCAGCAACAGGATCAAAAACAGAATCGCTTGCCATAACTTAATCTCGCCACTGGCAAGAGGTCGCATGCTGGTGCGCGTCACGCTGCCATCGAGATTCCGGTCATAGATGTCGTTCAGAACGCAGCCCGCGCCACGCATGACGACCGCGCCGATGGCGAACAAAAACATCAGCCATAAATCGGGTAATTTCGGCGACGCCAGCGCCACACTCCACCAGCAGGGCAACAGCAAAAGCCATGTGCCGATCGGCCGGTCAAGCCGCATCAGCCGCGCGTAAGGCCGTACCGGCGCGGGCCAGCGTTCGATCCGGCTGCGGGATTTTATGATGTTCCATATATGTGAAAAAGCAACCATACCCAAGCCTAAATCCACTTCAATTCGTGAGTCAAAACAAGATACTACGTCATTCCGGCCAAGCCTGCCACTTACTGAAAGAAAGGGCGGTGTCTTACTTTGAAATTTCGTCACACCCGCGCAAGCGGGTGTCCCGTTTGTTTCTTAATGGCTTAACAGAAAACGGGATGCCCGCT
>JAATFY010000241.1 GCA_015654915.1 Rhodospirillales bacterium | reverse complement strand
GGCGATACCGTCACGATAGAAGTCGAAAAAATCGGGTCTCTGACTAATCCCGTGACAGTGGAAACGGTATGAAGCCAATTACGCTCTCGGAGAAATGTTAGAGTAAACACCGGCATCGTTGGCATGAGATATCCTCTCGGTAAGGCAGCGTAAGGCAGTAGTGACGCAAAAATCTGCGATTCCGTGCGAGAGTTGGTGGACGCTTGTTCTTACGACAGCCCTTTATCGCGCGGCACGTTATCGCAGAAAATCGCAAAGCGTGATGGTGATTAGCTTGGTTTCGCGACCCACGTCCTCGGTGTTTAATTGCTCGCGCAGAATGGGTGGCCGGGATAGGTACACTGTCAACTTATGCCGTGGAGCAACTGCGGCGCGTGAGTCCACAGTTGGCCTGAAATCGCTCACCGTAAGTTAGGTCCACTCCCACATTTGTGGCATCATCGTGTAATGAAAATGGACCTTTTCCGTGTGCCTATTGATCAGTTGGCAGAGGAGGTATTGTGATCGCAAAGCTGGTCACGAAGAAAGAAATCGCTGCTCGCTATAGCGTCCACCCGAAAACGGTCGAGAAATGGGCGGAAGCGGGAATCATACCTATCGTCAAAATCAATCGACGATGTGTACGATTCGATTTGGGCAAGTGTGATTTGGCGATGGAACGCCGCACTAAGATTTCTCGCTAAACGGTCGCCATTTTATGAAGGTGCGAGTTCGGCGAACTAGGCTTCGGGCATAAGCGGTGGAGGTTGGTTTTCCTCGATAAGGCCAAAGTATTAGAAGAGAGGTGTTCCCACACTTCCAGGAACTGTTTATGGTGCATATTGGAGTTTTGCGAAGACTGCGGCAGCTTTGACTCGGAAATTTTAGGTTAAACAGCGAGCACGAATCTCGCGGTCTTCTTTACCCTGAGTGCAACGCTCCGCCAAAGAATGGCAACCGAGCGACGGTGAACTGGGATTGCCTCGGCTATAAGCAGGAATGGCTGATGACCCGGTTTTGTCCCAGATAAGCTACAGAAACTCGCTGGCCAGCGACTGGATGCACCGCGGCATGGATTTGTTGAAAGCGAACACTTCCGCTGCGGCGGACAAGGCGATCCTCTGCTTCGATGAAGCCATCGCGTTGCGTTGCACGTTGCCCTTGGAGCAGGATCCTTTCTTTCGCTATGGGTTAAGCGCGGGCTGGATCAATCGCGGCGATGCCCTCGTCAAGTCGGCGCAAACCTCTTCGTTGGACGAAGCCATTAGGTCATATGACAAGGCCCTAACGGTTCTTGAGAGTTTGCCTGTTGCGGACAATCCTCTCTACCCGCGACGCTTGGCGATAGCTTGGATGAATCGAGGCACGGCACTGCAACAGCGAGGAGTCTCGAGCGATGCCTGGGAAGCCACCGAATGCTTTCGCGAGGCCATTGCGGTTCTCGAACATCCTTCGGCCGCGAAAAATCCCGATCAAATTCTCCTCTTGGCGGCAGCATGGATGAATCTCGCCGGTTCCCTGTTCCCTTTTCATCAGCAGGAAGCACGCGGTATCCGCGAAGCTGCGAATCGGGCCTTGGTTTTGATTCAAGGAATCGCTTATGC
>JAATFY010000151.1 GCA_015654915.1 Rhodospirillales bacterium | reverse complement strand
TGCAATTTCTCCGGCCTATGCCGGTCAGGATGAGCTGGTCGGCACCCTGTTGGGCGCGGGCACCGGCGGCTTTATCGGCAGCCAGTTCGGGCGCGGATCGGGCAATACGGCGGCCACTATCGGTGGCGTTTTTCTCGGCGGCCTGGTCGGCAACAATATCGGCCATTCAATGGATCGTGATAACGCCCTCGCATACGGACGGCCTTATGCGCCGGCCTATACCAGCAATTATCCGCCGGTTTATTACGCGCCCGCCTATGCGCCGAATTACGTGGCGCCGCCCGCACCGCCGCCGGAGCCATCGACGATTTATGTCGACGATTCCGTGGGCAGCTATTGCCGCGAATATTCGCAGCGTGTCCGGCTCGGCGGCCGCATTCAGGAAAGCTACGGCACCGCCTGCCTGCAACCCGACGGCAGCTGGCGGGTTGTGGAGTAAGCTTCCTCTAGGCGGGAAGATCGCGCACCGTTATACCTCTCCTCATGACAGCTGTACTCCAACCGCGCGACTGGCGCACGGACGATTTTGACTTCGCGCTGCCGCCCGAGCGCATCGCGCAAAATCCTGCCGAACCGCGCGACCATGCGCGGCTTTTGCACGTCAAACCGGATATTCTGGCCGATCACAATATTTATGATTTGCCGGATTTGCTGCGTCCCGACGATTTGCTGGTGATGAACGACACCAAGGTTATTCCGGCGCGGCTCTACGGCAAGCGCGGTGATGTTTCCGTTGAAGTGTTGCTGCACAAAAAACAAGCACCGCAAACATGGCTGGCTTTTGCGCGGCCGGGGAAAAGATTGCGCGTGGCCGACACAATCATTTTTGCGCCGGATTTTGCCGCCGAAATTCTGGAAAAGCACGACAGCGGCGAAATCCTGATCCGTTTTTCGGTGCCGGACGACAAACTGATGGCGCTGCTGCAACTTCATGGCGAGCCGCCGTTGCCGCCCTATATCAAGCGTGGAGCAGGTGAGGCCAAACAGGATCAGGCGCGTTACCAGACTGTTTATGCATTGCGCGAAGGCGCGGTCGCTGCGCCCACCGCCGGCTTGCATTTCACGCCGGAACTTCTGGCGAAGCTGGAGGCTCAGGGCATCAAACGTGTCACACTTACTTTGCATGTCGGCGCCGGAACTTTCCTGCCGGTAAAAGCGGAACGTCTGCAGGATCACGTCATGCATGCGGAATGGGGCGAGATCACTGTCGCTGCTGCGGCGGAAATCAACAAGGCAAAACAGGAAGGCCGGCGCATCGTTGCAGTCGGCACGACTTCCCTGCGCCTTCTGGAAAGCGCCGGCGATGAACAAGGTGTTCTCCGCCCTTTCGCGGGCAATACGTCGATTTTCATTTATCCAGGTTATCGCTTCAGGGCGGTGGACGCGCTTCTGACCAACTTCCATCTGCCGAAATCGACACTTTTCATGCTGGTTTGCGCTTTTTCAGGGCTGGAACGCATGCGGGACGCCTATAAATACGCCATTGCGCAGGATTACCGTTTCTATTCTTATGGCGACGCAACCTTGCTGGAAAAAGCCATATGAGCGTTTTCGAATTCAAGATTTCCGCCACCGACGGCAATGCCCGGTGCGGGCGCGTGACGACTGCGCATGGCGCGTTCGAGACGCCGTGCTTCATGGCGACCGCTACGGCAGCTACTGTCAAGGCGATGCGTCCGGACGATGTGCGCGCGACGGGCGCCGAGCTTGCGATCTGCAACACCTATCATCTCATGCTGCGCCCGGGCGCCGAGCGGATGGCGGAGCTTGGCGGGTTGCACCAATTCATGAACTGGCCGGGGCCTATCGTCACGGATTCCGGCGGCTATCAGGTGATGTCGCTTTCGAAGCTGCGCAAGATCAACGAGCAGGGTGTGACCTTCCGCTCGCATATCGACGGCAGCGAATACGAGCTGACGCCGGAGCGGTCGATGCAGATCCAGCATGCGCTCGATTCCGACATCACCATGTGTTTCGACGAATGCACGCCGCATCCGGCGACTTTGGACGAAGCGGCGGCCTCCATGCGGTTGTCGATGCGCTGGGCCGAACGTTGCAAAAAAGCATTCCAGCCACGCGAGGGTTACGCGCTGTTCGGCATCAATCAGGGCAGCGTCTATCCGGAATTGCGTGCGGAATCGGCGGAAGCCTTGAAAAAAATCGGCTTCGACGGTTACGCCGTCGGCGGCCTCGCGGTCGGCGAGGGGCAGGAGGCGATGTTCAAGGCGCTCGACGCTACCGTGCCGCATTTGCCTGCCGATAAACCGCGTTATCTGATGGGCGTCGGCAAACCGGACGATAGTGTGGGTGCCGTCATGCGCGGCATCGATATGTTCGATTGCGTGATGCCGACGCGCTCGGGCCGCACGGGGCAAGCCTTCACGCGGCGCGGCACCATCAATGTCCGCAACGCGCGGCATGCGGCGGATAAACGTCCCATTGATGAAGGTTGCGCCTGCTCCGCCTGCAAAAACCACTCGCGCGCCTATATGCATCATCTGTTCCGCGCCGACGAGATGCTGGGGCCGATGTTGCTGACGCAGCATAATCTGCAATACTATCAGGACCTGATGCGCGACATGCGCCGTGCTATCGAAGATCGGAAAATGGAAAAATTTGCGCAAGGTTTCGCCGCGGCGCAGGATCAGGGCGATATTGACGCGATAGATTCCACGGAGACGATGCGCGAATGAAAAATAAACCCCGTCCTTCCCGCGAATGCGGGAATCCATTTTTTCTTTCCTCAAGATGGATGCCCGCCTGCGCGGGCATGACAACATTTGTTTGTCTTATTCTGTTTGCTTTAATGCTGAGCACGAATGCCATCGCCGCCGTCAACGAGAGTGAAACCGAAGGCGGCAAGGGAACATCCGGTTTGCCTTTGCCGCGCTTTGCCTCCCTGCGTTCGAATGAAGTGAACATGCGCACGGGGCCGGGCACGCGCTATCCGATCGAATGGGTATTCGGGCATCAGGGACTGCCGGTCGAGATCATCGCCGAATATGAAATCTGGCGTCGCGTGCGCGACCCCGACGGCGCCGAAGGTTGGGTGCATAAAAGCGCTTTGTCCGGCAAGCGCGCCGCGATCATCACCGGCGGCCTGCGCGAGATGCATCAGGACAGTGATGAAAAAGCGCCGGTCGTGGCGCGGCTTGAAATCGGCACGACGGGACAGTTGGTGTCCTGCGCCAAAGACTGGTGCAAGGTAAAGTTCAATGGCATCAAGGGCTATGTGCGCAAATCCGACTTCTGGGGCGCCTATCCCAGCGAGGTTTTCGATTGATTTTTTACGTCATTCCGGCGAAAGCCGGAATCCGGCGGGAGGTTCAACCTGTGCTGAGTGTATGAATTTCTCTCGATATATCAATAAAAACAAACTTATTTGGTCGTTTCTTATGGATAAATTGTCTGGATTCCGGCTTTCGCCGGAATGACGTAAGTGTTATAAATTGCTATGACCAACGCCCTGCAAAACCGCCGCATTCTGCTGGTTATTTCCGGCGGCATCGCGGCTTATAAAAGCCTCGACCTTATCCGCCGTTTGCGCGAGGCGGGTGCCGAGGTGCGCTGTGTCCTAACGCAGGGCGGCGCGCAGTTTGTAACACCTTTGTCCGTCGCGGCGCTTTCGGAAGACAAGGTTTATTCCGATCTCTGGTCGCTGACCGACGAGGCGCAGATGGGCCATATCCGATTGAGCCGCGAAGCCGATCTTGTGCTTGTCGCTCCTGCCAGCGCCAACATGATCGGCAAGATGGCGCAGGGGCTGGCTGACGATCTCGCCAGCACGATTTTACTCGCGACCGACAAGCCCGTCATGATTGCACCCGCCATGAATGTCATGATGTGGACCCATGCCGCCGTGCAGGCGAACATCAAAACCTTGCAGCAGCGCGGCGTGAAAATTCTCGGTCCCGCCAGCGGCCTGATGGCCTGCGGCGAGGAAGGCGAAGGCCGCATGCTGGAGGTCGCCGATATTCTGGCCGCCGTCGCGGCGCATTTTTCGGTGGCTGGTTCGCTTGGTGGCAAACGCGCGCTGGTAACATCGGGGCCCACATTCGAGCCGCTTGATCCCGTGCGTTTTATCGGCAACCGCTCCTCCGGCAAGCAGGGCCACGCGATTGCCAAGGCGTTATACGCGCAGGGCGCGGAAACGATTTTGGTCACCGGCCCCACGGCACTGCCCGATCCCGCCGGCATTAAAACCATTCGCGTGCAGACCGCGCAGGAAATGCTGGCGGCGTGCGAGGCATCCTTGCCGGTCGATGTGGCGGTATGCGCGGCGGCTGTGGCCGACTGGCGTCCTTCGGAAATGTCGGATGAAAAACTGAAAAAGGGTGCGGCGAAAGCCGTGCTGGAACTGGCGAAAAACGCGGACATTCTCGCAACTTTAGCCAAAGCCGGTAACCGCCGCCCGCGCCTTGTGGTCGGCTTCGCCGCCGAGACAAACGACATGCTGAAAAATGCATCCGAAAAATTGGTGCGTAAAAATTGCGATTGGCTGGTGGCGAACGATGTCGGCTCGGGTAAGGTTTTCAATCAGGATGATAACGAAGTGACGCTGCTACGCCGCGACGGCAAAGGCCAGACGCAATCCGACGCATGGCCGCGCCAGAGCAAGGATCAGGTCGCGCGCGCGCTGGTCGAAGAGATTGTTTCGTTTTTTAAGACGGCCTAACCCCTTACGTCATTCCGGAAAATTTTCTGAAGCGCAGCGGAAGAAAATTTGTCCGGAACCCAGTCAGCGGTGCAGTAAGCGCTTATGTATTCTAACTTTGAAACTGTCGGTTATGTTTACATTCTCGCAAGCGCCATGGCGGGCACGCTTTATATCGGCGTGACTTCCGATTTAATCAAACGGATCGGCGAATACCGTGCCGAAATAACCGGCGGGTTCACGGCAAAACACAAGGTTCATCGGCTGGTCTATTATCAGCAATTTGGTTCGATTGAAGGGGCGATCAAACGGGAAAAACAGTTGAAAAAATGGAAACGGGCATGGAAAATAAGGCTTATTGAAGAAGCCAACCCAGGCTGGGAAGATCTATTTCCAAAAATTGTCCGTTAATCATAGGATTGAAACGGAGTAACGGCCGAATCGCTGACTGGGTTCCGGACAAATTTGCCTTCGCAAAAGCGGCGGCAAATTTTCCGGAATGACGTAATAGGGAACAAGGACAATATCATGCCAAAAATCTCCGTTGCCATCACAACGCTGCCGCATGCCGAGGGACTCGGTGTTCCGGCCTATGCCACCGAGCATGCCGCCGGAATGGACCTTTGCGCCGCCGTCGCCAACGATATTGTGATCGAGCCCGGCAGGCGCGCTCTGGTTCCGACCGGCCTTTCGATTGCCTTGCCCGAAGGCTATGAGGCGCAGGTGCGCCCGCGCTCCGGCCTTGCGCTGAAAAACGGCATCACGGTTCTCAACAGCCCCGGCACTATTGATGCCGATTACCGCGGCGAGGTGCAGGTGATCCTCGCCAATCTCGGTACGGAAGCTTTCACGATCACGCGCGGCATGCGTATTGCGCAGATGGTGGTAGCTTCTTATGTGCGGGTGGAATGGGAACAAGTCTCATCGCTGCCGGAATCGGCGCGCGGCACCGGCGGTTTCGGCTCGACCGGATTGAAATCGGCCAAGGGCTGAAGGCCTTTTATCGGGGCGTGTTTTTCGGAATAAAGAGGCTGGAAGGAAATATCCTTCGCATCTCGGGCGTTACCAAATCTCTTACGGATATAAGCGGTGGTACCGGAACTGGTGGCCAAAAAAACTCTGCGGACCTGTCACGCAGCCAGTCAAAATCGCGCTGTGATTTTTCGCTTATGACTGTTTTGCCGAACTGGACGACACCACCCGACCTTGCGCGGGAATAAATGCGCAAGTAATGGCTGCCATCGGCGATTGTGCGGGTGTCTTTGTAGTTCTCATGAAGCCGGGGCGGTACTTCCCACAACCCCACTCTGTTCTCAAGGTTATTTGCGATTAGAGCCTTCATCAGCGGGCTGTCAAAATCGATTTTCGTTTCGCACAGGATTTCGAGCGTGCCCGCCGGATTGTTTCTTAAGAACTTCACGGCGGCGTCCCCGACAGACGGTACGGCGTACGGGCCGTCGTTCAGGCGCCATATCAGCGCCGCCACTTTTTCTTTCGCCGCGTCGAACAGGTTCCCGATAACGAAGGGAACGTTTTGCGGATGGACCGTTTGCTCGATCTCGCCGGTATTCTCGCGCCGCAGGCGTTCGATCAGGGCGCGGAAATCTTTCCCGACGGGAGGTAAATTTGTGTAATCGGCCATACGAAAACCCTGCAAATGCGTCGCTGCAAAAATGCCTTTAATATCAGGCAAATATAGCACATCCACGGCTGCCCGCGCGGCGGCCAATTAATTGCGTTGGCCGGTCAAGCGGTTAGTGGCGGCCTCAAGTTCGCTTTCCAGCCGCTCCATCATCGCGGCGCGGGGCAGACCGGGCGGAATCGGCGGCAGGAACTCGATGGTGATAACGCCCGGTTTCTTGATGAAGCTGTTCTTGGGCCAGAACAATCCGGAATTCAGCGCCATCGGCACGATCGGCAAATTCAGTTCCTGATAGAGGGCGACCACGCCGCTTTTGTAAGGCTTCGATGCGCCGACGGCGACGCGCGTGCCTTGCGGGAAAATCACGATCTTGCGTCCCATATCCGCCGCCTTGTGCGCCGCCTGCATCATGGCCGACAAAGCCTTGGCGCGTCCGGCGCGGTCGATCGGGATCATGCCGGAGCGCCCCAGATACCAGCCCCAGATGGGAATGCGCAGCAATTCCTTTTTCAGCACGATGGCCGGATCGCCGAACAGCAGATGCAATTTGAATGTTTCCCATGCCGATTGGTGCTTGGCGGCAATGATGCAGGCGCCCTCCGGAACATATTCGCGTCCGATGACGCGATAGGTAATGTTGCCGAATGTGCGTTCGATCCATTCGACCTGATGCAGCCACAGATGCACGACATGCAGCATATACCGGCGCGGCAGGATCAGGCTTCCCACCATCAGGCAACACATCAGGACGGTCGAGCCGTAAAGAGCGACGTTGAAAAAAAGCGACCGGAGCCAAATCATGCGCCGAGTTCCACGCGCAGCAGTGCCAGAAGGTATTTATCGTATTCCGTCACAAGAAGGCTGGCGGTGCCCGGATGCCGCCACCAGTTTTTCAGTTTTACGCTGTCCGGCGCCACCGGGTGCGGAATGATGGCGATATCCGGCAAAGCGGCATGGAAAACCAGCAAACTGCGCGGCATGTGGTAATTGGCGGTGACGAGGCGCAACGAACGGTAGTTTTCAAGCGCCATCCAGGTTTGGGTTTCCTCGGCGTTGCCCGTCGTGCTTTCCGCCGCATGGCCGAGGATGATGCAGCACTTGCGCAATGCCGCTGTCACCGGCTGCCCGCCGAGCAGATGATCGAGCGTCAGCCCCGGATGCACGCCGGAGATGAAAAGCTTTTTGCCCTTGCCGGAATTCAGCAATTCAAGTCCCGTGACAAAACGCTCGCTGCCGCCGGTCAGAACCACAATCGCGTCGGTCGCCTCCAGCGCGGGCCCGACGGGCGGTTCCGGCAACGCTTCGATATGGGTGACGAACAGGCGCAGGCCGATCAGCCAGAGGCCTGCCAGAAGGCCGATCATAACAATCGCGTAACGCTGGAAACGGACGCTGATCATGGCATGGCGCGCAGAAGTTTCAGGGTCGATAGCCGCGCCGATACGGCGGCGATCCATATGGCGACCAGCGGCACCAGAAATACCGCGGCGCCGAGGCCGATCCAGTGCAGGAGTCGCAGCGATTCCGGATTGGCGAAATGCCGCAGGAAAAAGAGCAGGATACCGGCGCTCAGAAGGGCGAAGGCGAAGCCGGGCCATGCCGCTTTTCCGGCCAGCCTATAGGCATGAAACTGGAAATTCCGCGCGATGTCGTCATCTTCCGCGCCCATGCTGTGCAAAAGCGCCAGCGTATCGCGTTCGGTCGCCATAATGGCGCGGCACATCAGATTGACGGCGATAATCAGCGTGACTCCGGTCAGAAAAATCATCAATCCGGCGATGGCGGCAAGGCCGGTGACAAGATGCGACATGTCGGCCAGCCACGCGGCGTGATCGTCCACATGCGTGTCGCTGATGGTGTTTTTGAGAAGGTCTTCCACCGCATTTGCCGTCAAGCTGCTGCCCGCTTTGCGCTCGATATCGATCAGGCTCGGCATCGGCAAGGCCTTCAGAAGTTCGGGGCTGCTGATCCACGGCTTGAGCAGCCGCGCGGTTTCTTCGTCCGCGACCGGCGTGACCGAAGTCACTTCCGGCATGGCGCGGAGGATGGAGGTTACCTGCCTGACGCGATCCGCTTGCGATACCGAAGACTCATCATTGACGGCCGGAATCTCAACCGTCATGCGGGTTTCCATGCCTTTGTCCCATGTGAAGGTAATGGCCGATAACGTCGCTTCCGCCGCCATGGCGAAACTCGCGACATACACCAGAATGCCGATCAGCGCGGCGAACAGCCAACCGAGGCGCTGGTGCCGGAAGGCGGGGGCGAATATGTGGCGGGGCAGGGCCATGATCACACTCTCGCGACGCGCATATAGACGGGGAACGTTACCGTCTTGGCCACTGCCGGATCGCCCCAAATGGTCGTCAGTTCCTTCTCGAGATCGTCGACCGGATCGCCGCCGTTTTTATTTTTGAAATATTTATTGGCCGACCAGCTGCGGAAATAGCCGGTCAGTTGCGCGAGATTCCAGGGAATTTCCATCCGGAAATCGGGCGCCGTAATTTCCTGTGGAAAGGGGAATGGCAAGGTGCGGTAATGATCCATGACATAGGCGCGCTCGGGCGGCCAGAAAGGCTCGACGGTTTTTTGATAGGCCTTAATCAGACTCATGGTCGCCTGATCGTCTACTGAAACGCCTTCATAGGTCCACACCGCCAGAATGCCGTCCGGCTTCAGGACGCGCCGCGCTTCGGCATAGAACAGATCCAGTTTCAGCCAGTGCGCGGCCTGCGCGACGGTAACAAGATCGGCCGATTTGTCCGGTAGTCCGGCATTTTCGGCGACCGCGACGCGATAATCGATTTTTGGGTCGGGTTTGGCTTCTTTAAGCTGGGCCGCGCTGGCGTCGGTGGCGATGACGCGGGTGAAATGTTTCGCCAATCCGAGCGAGGCTTGCCCGCTGCCGCAGACGCAGTCCCATGCCAGATCGTTACGCCGCGCGAGGCTCGCCAGCCACGCGAACAGCGCGTCGGGATAGGACGGCCTGAATTTGGCGTAATTCGAGGCCACCGAGGAAAAATGGTCG
>JAATFY010000107.1 GCA_015654915.1 Rhodospirillales bacterium | reverse complement strand
AGGCTGAGCGCGATCACCAACGGCGCGAAGCAGGCGCTAGCCTGCGGCAGCATCTGCACGGCGATGCGGATGAAGCCGTAGCCGCCCATTTTCAGCAGCACGCCCGCCAGGATGACGGAGCCCGCCGTGGGGGCTTCGACATGCGCGTAAGGCAGCCATGTATGGAACGGCCACATGGGGGTTTTCACGGCAAAGGAGGCGAAGAAAGCCAGCCACAGCCAGATCGCCATTTCCTTGGGAAACTTGCCGCCCATCATCGCGGTCATGTCGGTGGTGCCGACATGAATGACCATCGCGAAAATCGCGACCAGCATCAGGACGGAGCCAAGAAAAGTATAGAGGAAGAATTTATAGGCCGCGTAAGTGCGTTTCTCGCCGCCCCACACGCCGATGATAAGGAACATGGGGATCAGCACGCCTTCGAAGAACAGATAGAACAGCACAAAGTCCAGCGCCGTGAACATTCCCACCATCATGGTTTCCAGCACCAGAAGCGCGATCATGAATTCCTTGACGCGTTTCTTGACGCCGCCGACGGCCGACAGCACGCAAATCGGCGTCAGCAAGGTCGAGATCAGGACGAACCATACCGAAATGCCGTCCACGCCCTTGATGTAGGCGATATTGAAAGACGGGATCCAGACATGCTTTTCCATCAGCTGGAAGCCCGTATTCGATGGATCGAAATAATAGAGAATGCCGATCGAGATCACGAAGGTGACCATAGAGGTCCACAGCGCGATATACTGCGCGGCCTTGGCGCCCGCCTTGTTATCTTCGCCGCCGCGCACGAACAGCATGATCAGCAACGCACCGAGCAGCGGAAGAAAAGTGATTAAACTCAGCAAGTGGGAACCAAACATCATTCATTTCCCTTTTCAGGCGCGGCATCGGCAGGAATCTTGTAGGGCGTAACGGGCGCGAAAAACTCGTCCGGCGATGCGGCATAGGCCCGCACTGCCTCCCCGATCGTGCCGTCGATGAAAAGCGCTGTCAGCGCCGTATTGATCATGGTTTTCATGGCGACATCGCCTTGCGGCAAGCCGAAGGCTGCGGCGTACACATCGACGGGATGCATATCAAGAATTCTCAGCTTGCCGGGGTTGGTCTTCTCATATTCCACGAAATCAGAGCGGGAAACGATGGTGGCATCGGCTTTGCGGGTTTCCACATCCTGAAACACAAGAGCAAAATCGGTATTCTGCGGTAATTGCTTTTCCTGGGCCTTAGGAAATTTTTTTGGTATCAGGAAGCTGGACGCCTCCCCTTCCAGCACGGAAAAACTGTAGGCCGGGTCGTTCATATCGTCATTGTGCGCGAGGCGTTTTTCGTCGGCGCGAACAACGATATAGCTGGGAACGTAAAAAAGTGGCGCACTGAAATCGATGGCCTTGGCCCTCGGCGGTACCACCCCGAGAGCATTGCAGATCATATCGTAACGACCGGTCGCCAACCCTTCCACTAGCGTACTCCAGCCGGTTTCCTCCGCCCATTCAATACGGAGATCGAGTTTCTTACCGAGCGCCTCCATCACGTCGTGGGCAATGCCGCGTACCTTGTCGGTTTCAACATCTTTATAGAGAACCGGATTCCAGACCGCATAGCCGCAGCGAATGGTATGCGTGCGCATAACACGCTCAAAGACCGTTTCCTTCTTTGCGATCTCGGTGCCCGCATTGCCACCTGGGCGGACAAACCCGGCAACAAGCGCCAGCAGCGCAACGATCAAAGATATAACAGCAATTTTGTTGTTCATTTGCATCCTCCTATGACTTCAACCAGAACCAAGTTACGAAGGCTGCGACGCCGATCACCATCGCGAAGGCGTAATGATAGACATAACCGGTCTCAAGCGCGCCGGCGCGCCTGGCAATGCGTACCGTCAGCGCGGCGATGCCGTCGGGGCCGTAGCCGTCGATAATCCCGTCGTCGCCCGTCTTCCAGAAAAGATTGCCGAGATAACGCGCCGAGCGCACGAACAGGAAATCGTAAATCTCGTCGAAATAATATTTGTTATAGACGAGGCGATAGAGGCCACCCAATGCGCGCGCGGTTTTTGCTGGAAGCTCCGGTTTCCACCAATAGAAAATATAGGCGAAGATAATGCCGGGCCCGGCGGCGGCAATCAGCGGCATGAGCTTTTCCCATTCGGGGATGTTCTCAGCGGCGGCAACGGAATCATTCCCACTCAGCACCAGCAACGCATGCCCCCAGAAAGCTTCCCTGCCCTCACCTCCGAACCAGTCATAGGCATACCATCCGGCGAAAATGGCGCCGAGCGCCAGCGGCACAAGCGGCCCCAGCATGATCCACGGCGATTCATGGGCGTGTTCCAGCGTGTGATGGTCTTCGCGCGGCTTGCCATGGAATGTCAGGATCAACAGACGCCATGAATAAAACGCCGTCATAAAGGCCGCTATCAGACCAAGAATGTAGGCCATCATCCCGTACCATTTGCCGCTGGCGATGGCGGAATCGAGGATCAGGTCCTTGGAATAAAATCCGGCGAAGCCAAACACGCTGTCGATGCCGATACCGGCCAGCGCCAGCGAGCCGATCCACATATAAGTATAGGTGAAGGGAATGATGCGCCAGATGCCGCCCATCTTGCGCATATCCTGCTCGCCGGACAGCGCATGGATGACCGATCCCGCGCCGAGGAACAGCAGCGCCTTGAAGAACGCGTGCGTCATAAGATGAAAAATCGCCGCCGAATAGGCCGACACGCCCAATGCAAAGAACATGTAGCCGAGCTGGCTCATGGTCGAATAGGCGATCACGCGCTTGATGTCGAATTGGGTCAGGCCAATGGTGGCGGCGACAATAGCGGTCAGCGCGCCGACAATCGCCACGACCATCAGGGCCGTCGGCGCATATTCGAACAGCGGCGACAGCCGCGCCACCATGAAAACGCCTGCCGTGACCATTGTCGCGGCATGGATGAGGGCAGAAACAGGTGTCGGGCCTTCCATGGCATCCGGCAGCCATGTGTGCAGGCCCAATTGGGCCGACTTGTCCATGGCGCCCACGAACAGCATCAAACAAACAGCCGTCAGCGCCGGAACGGTATAGCCGAGGAAAACAAAAGTCTTATCCACCATGGTCGGCGCGAGTTTGAATATATCGCTGAATTCGACCGAACCGAAAATCATGTAGCAGCCGAAAATACCGAGCACGAAACCAAAATCGCCGACGCGGTTGACAATGAACGCCTTGATCGCGGCCTTGTTGGCGCTGTCTTTCTCGTACCAGAAATTGATGAGAAGGTAGGAACAGAGGCCAACCCCTTCCCAGCCGAAAAACATCTGCAGCAGGTTCGACGATGTCACCAGCATCAGCATGAAGAAAGTGAACAGGCTCAGATAAGCCATAAAGCGCGGAATGCTTTTATCCTCCGCCATATAGCCCACCGAATAGACATGCACCATCGAGGATACACCGTTGACGACCACCAGCATGACGGCGGTCAGCGTATCGATATGCAGTCCCCAATCGACGGAGAAGGTACCGGAATCGATCCAGTGCAATAAAAAGCGGTTCATCACCGCGCCGTGCAGCGCCACATCGATGAACAGCTTGATGGAGATCGCGGCAGCGGCCAGCATGCAGATGCACGTCACGGCCTGCGAAGCGCGGTCGCCGATTTTGCGCCCGAACATTCCGGCTACGAACGCGCCGAGCAGCGGCAGAAATACGGCGGCAATATCGAGGGGGAATGTCATCTACATTCTCCTCTCGTCATGCCCGCGAAAGCGGGCATCCCGTTTAGTTCTTCTTGCAAAAAAGATACCAAACGGGATTCCGGCTCGTGCTCGCTACGCGAGCTTGGCCGGAATGACGGTATTTCAAAAATCTTATCTCTGTTCATTCTTATCCCTTCATCATATTGATGTCTTCCACGGCGATGTTGCCGCGATTGCGGAAATAAACGACGAGAATGGCGAGGCCGATGGCGGCCTCGGCGGCGGCGACCGTCAGCACGATCATGGCGAAGATCTGCCCGACGAAATTATGCTGGAACACCGAGAAGGCGACGAAATTGATATTCACCGCGAGCAGCATCAGTTCGATCGACATCAAGATGACGATCACATTCTTGCGGTTTATGAAAATCCCCAGCACGCCGACGGTAAACAGGATGGCGGCGACAACCAGATAATGATTGAGACCGATGGTCATGATATACGCCTCATATCCCCATCTCCTTGGGAACTTTCATGCCGTTTTGCCGGAGCTGTTGTCCCAGCTGCTGCATGCTTTCCTTCACCGCCATGGTTATGATGCTTCTGTTCAAAGCCATGGATTTTTCCATGGTCTGCGGAAGCGACTGGAGCATTTTCTGCCCGACCGGCGTTTTATAGAAGGCGATGATCTGTTCCAGTTCGTCGTAAGTGTACGTATTGGCGTAAACCAGGGCTGCATTGCTGGTGAATTCGTCCATGTGCGACATGAAAACCTTGCTGATGGTGTCGTGGATCAACTGGTTGACCTGCGCATTGCGGTTCGGATTGTCGCGCATGATGATGGACTGCATGTTCTTTCCTATGATGTCGAAAACAGCCTTGAACTGCTTTCCCATATCCAGCATGCCCACCAGCTCTTTCGCCGCGGCGAATGTCTGCGCATTCGCCGTAAATTGCGGGTCGGCGGCGGGAGGAGCCGCTTGCGGCACTGCTTGCGGCGAAACAGGGGCCGCAGGGGCGGCAGAACCGGGAGCCGCCTGTTGGGCATCCACGGAGCCGCTCATAACCATCAGAAAAAGCGCAGCGACTGCAAGCCAATGATAAGATTTCATATCTCGACTCCCTGGTTGGATTGAACCTTCTTCACTTCGATGACATCGCCAATTTTCCGGTCCATCTGGTGCGATACGCGCTGGCGGCGGGCATCCTTGCGGTCGCGCAGCGTCAGGACAATCGCGCCGATCATGGCGACCAGCAGGATCAGGCCCGAAACCTGAAACGGAAAGAAATAATCGGTGTAAAGCAGCCGCCCGATGGCGCGGGTATTTTCGACATTCGCAACGTCCGTCGTCGAATTATTGATCAGCCCTGCAGGATCGAACACCCATGCGCTGGTCACCAGCACCAGTTGCGCCGCCAGAATAAGCCCTACCGTCGCGCCTATCGGCAGATAACGCCGGAAGCCCTGCCGCATCTCGCGGAAATTGATATCGAGCATAATAACGACGAACAGGAACAGCACGGCAACCGCGCCCACATAAACGATGACAAGGATAAAGGCGATGAACTCGGCGCCCAGCAGCACGAACAGCCCCGCCGCGTTGAAGAAGCACAGGATCAGGAACAGAACGGCATGCACGGGATTGCGCGCCGCCACGACCATGACCGCCGAGGTCAGCAGAACGGCGGAGAACAGGTAAAAGACGATGGTTTGCAGCATGGGTTACCTGTACCGCGCATCAGCCGCGAGGTTGGCGGCAATTTCCGCTTCCCAACGGTCGCCGTTCGCCAGCAAACGTTCTTTATTATAAAGAAGCTCTTCATGCGTTTCGGTAGCGTATTCGAAATTCGGCCCTTCGACGATGGCATCGACAGGACAAGCTTCTTCACATAACCCGCAATAGATGCACTTCGTCATGTCGATATCGTAGCGCGTGGTGCGGCGGCTGCCGTCTTCGCGCGGCTCGGCTTCGATGGTGATGGCCTGCGCGGGGCAGATCGCCTCGCACAGTTTGCAGGCGATGCAGCGTTCCTCGCCGTTCGGATAGCGGCGCAGGGCGTGTTCACCACGGAAACGGGGGCTCAATGGCCCTTTCTCGTATGGATAGTTCAGCGTCACCTTGCGCTTGAACATGTAATAGAATGTCAGCGCGAAGCCGCAGACGATTTCGTATAGAAACAGATGCTTGATGCGTTTGAAAATTTTCATAACCCCACCGCGTGCGGTAATTTATCAAAGGCGGTCAGATAGCCCGCCGTCAGGACGACCCACGCCAGCGAAAACGGCAGAAACCATTTCCAGCCGATCCGCATCAATTGGTCATAGCGGTAACGCGGCAAGGTCGCGCGCGCCCACAGGTAGATGAACAGGCAGAAGCATATTTTCAGCGCGAACCAGATGAAGCCGGGGATGAAGGCAAGGAATGCGAAAGGCGGCAGCCAGCCACCCAGAAATAGAATTGTCGTGGTCGCACTCAGCAAAATCATGTTGGCGTATTCGCCGAGGAAGAACAGCGCAAAGCTCATCGAGGAGTATTCGGTGTTGAACCCGCCGACCAGCTCGGACTCGCCTTCCGGCAAATCGAACGGATGGCGGTTGGTTTCGGCGAGGGCCGAGATAAAAAATACGATGAACATCGGGAACAGGATGGAGAAGACGAACCAGCCGTCCTTCTGCGCCTCGACGATCTTGCTGAGATTGAGCGAACCGACACACAACAGAACCGTGATAATGACAAGGCCGATGGAAACTTCGTACGACACCATCTGCGCCGCCGAGCGCAACCCGCCGAGGAAGGAATATTTTGAATTTGACGCCCAACCGGCGATGATGATGCCGTAAACACCGAGCGACGAAATCGCGAACAGGTTCAATATGCCGACATTGATATCGGCCAGCACCACGCCCGCCTGAAACGGAATGACCGCCCACGCCGACAGCGCCAGAAAGAAGGTGAACATCGGCGCGCCGAGGAACAGCGCGACATTGGCACCAGTCGGGATAATGGTTTCCTTGCCGATCAGCTTGATGCCGTCGGCGACAGGCTGCAGCAGGCCCAAGGGACCCACGACATTAGGCCCGCGCCGCATCTGCATCGCCGCCATCACCTTGCGTTCGGCGTAGGTCAGGTAAGCGACGGCGGCCAGCAGCGGCGCAATGATCGCCACGATCTTGAGGATGATCAAAACAAATGGCCAGCCATAGTCGTGCCAGAAAACGCTCATTCCGCGGCCTCCGGCATTGTGAGAGGCAGGATTTCAGCCGTGCATTTTGCCATGGTGACGGAGGCGCGGCTGATGGGGTCAGTCATATAGAAATTCCCGATCACCGGCATGAACGGTTCATTTGTCATGCCCGCGAAGGCGGGCATCCCGTTTTCTTTTTTCTTCAAGGAACCAAACGGGACTCCCGCTTGCGCGGGAGTGACGCTGATTTTGCCTATGTTTTCGAGCACCGGCGCAGCCTCGATCATCTTCGTGCGCAATTGCGTTAGCGTGTCGAACAGCAGCGGTTTGCCGATGACTTCCGAGAACGCGCGGATAATCGCCCAGTCCTCGCGCGCCTGCCCGGGGGGAAACACGGCCTGCAACGCCATTTGCGGGCGGCCCTCGGTATTGACGTAAATCGCTGATTTTTCGGTATAGGCCGAGCCGGGCAAAACGACATCGGCGATATGCGCGCCCTTGTCACCATGATGGCCCTGATAAATAACAAAACTCTTGTTCAGTTTCTGGGTATCGATTTCATCGGCGCCAAGCAGCCAGACCAGATCCATCTTGCCGTTCTCGGCGGCATCCAAAATGCCCTTAAGGCCAAAACCGTTTGCCTGCGGCAGGAAGCCGAGATCAATCCCGCCGACGCGTGACGCTGCCAATTGCAGGACGTTAAAACCGTTCCAGGGTGTCACCTCGCTGGATGTAGTGGCCGATTTAGTTCCCCCAGACATAGGCGACGTGACACCCCAGTCCGGCTGGATCATATTGAATTTCTCGGCCAACTCAAACACGGCGGCCTGTAACGCCGCGCCATCCGGTCGTGCCAGTGCTCCAGCACCTACAATCACCATCGGCTTTTTGGCGTTCTGGAGGATTTGCGCAAAATCGTTTAACTCTTTCGTCATGCCCGCGCAGGCGGGCATCCCATTTGGTTCCTTGCTGCAAGAAACCAAACGGGATTCCGGGTTCGCGCCCCCGCTCGGCGCGGGTTCGCGACCCGGAATGACAGCGGAAAGTAAATTTATAATCGCCTGCGGCGTATTGCCAATGTGACGATAGGGATATCCGAGATCGACAGCAGCGCCGATCATGCCGACCCGCATGCCGCCGCGCAGCCAGCGTTTGCGGATACGCGCATTAACCATCGTCCCCTCATGGCGCGGGTCGGTGCCGATGAGCAGCACGGCGTCGGCCTGCTCGATGCCTGCGATGCCGGAATTCATTATATAGGCGGCGCGCGTCGTGACATCGTACTCGGCGCCATCCTGACGACAATCCATATTGGGCGAACCGATGCTTTGCATCAGCGTCTTCAGCGCAAACATGCTCTCGCAATCGGCCAGATCTCCGGCAATCGCGGCGACACGGCCTGGCGATGTCTCGCGCAACTTCGTCGCGATCATCGTGAATGCCTCGACCCACGACGCCGGACGCAGCTTGCCGTCGCGGCGCACATAAGGCTGGTCGAGGCGTTGGCGCTTCAACCCGTCGCAGGCAAAGCGTGTTTTGTCGTTGATCCATTCTTCGTTAATGTCTTCATTGAGGCGCGGCAACACGCGCATCACCTCGCCGCCGCGCGCATCGACGCGGATATTACAGCCGATGGCATCCATCACGTCGATGGTTTCGGTTTTCTGCAATTCCCACGACCGCACCTCGAACGCCAGCGGCTTGTTGGTCAAAGCGCCGACAGGGCAGATATCGATCAGGTTGCCGGAAAGCTCCGATGTCAGCGCCTTGGTTATATAGGTGCCGATTTCCATATGCTCGCCGCGGAAAACGCCGCCCAGCTCCGGCGTGCCGCCGATTTCGTCGGCGAAGCGGACGCAGCGCGTGCAATGGATGCAGCGCGTCATCACGGTTTTGACGAGGGGCCCCAGCTCCTTGTCCTTCACCGCGCGTTTCATTTCGGCGTAGCGGCTGCGGTCGAAGCCGTAGCCCATTGCCTGATCCTGCAGATCGCATTCGCCGCCCTGATCGCAGATCGGGCAATCAAGCGGATGGTTGATGAGCAGCATTTCCATCACGCCCTTGCGCGCCTTGTGCACCATCGGGCTATCGGTATGGACGATCATGCCGTCGCCGCACGGCAGGGCGCAGCTTGCCACCGGCTTCGGCGTCTTCTCGACCTCGACGAGGCACATACGACAATTCGCGGGCACACTTAATTTATCGTGGTAGCAGAAGCGCGGCACTTCGACGCCCAATTGTTCGCACGCCTGCAGCACCGAGGTACCCGGCGCCACTTCCAATTCCACTCCGTTGATGGTGAGTTTAGGCACTATCTATTCCTTTCAGACTATCGTCTTTTTTTACAAGAACGAAGGTATAGCCAAAGTGAGTTTTAGATAAGGCCACTTTCGTCAAATAACCCGCCGTTCCTACATAGATTGGAATAAGGATCAAATAGATCAACGCTATCATTGCAGGATCGGCTTCGGAATTAGACGCCGCCGCGCTGCCTGCATTAGGGCCCGTTTGGGCAGTCACGTTGGCAGACGCATTGTGCTTCATATTGTGATAAACACTCGCGGCACCTACCCATATAGCGCCAAGCACTATTCCAATCGCGCCCCAAATCAGCACCCATCTCCACACAATCGACCATAAGACCGATAGTGCTACTTTAAACGGCACAACCGCTTTCTCATTATTTATCATCATGTCACCCTCACGTTCATAAAACACTTTGTCATGCCCGCGAAAGCGGGCATCCCGTTTCCTGTTTTATTGCAACCCATCATACAGATCGCGCCATGTCGGATTAAGCTTTTCAATAAGCTGTTTCTTCCAGTCCCGGTTCCATTTTTTGATTTGTTTCTCGCGCGTAATGGCGCCCAATGCCGTTGTATGTTCCTCATAATAAACCAGCATTTTAAGGCCGTATTTTTTTGTAACACCCTTAACCACGCTTTCCCGATGCTGATACGAGCGGCTTGCGATGTCACTCGTAACACCCGTATAGAGCGTTCCGTAAGGCCTGTCCGTGACGATATAAACCCAGAAGCGTTTTGGCATCGCCCTTCCTCCCAAACAAAACCAAACGGGATGCCCGCTTTCGCGGGCATGACGAAGAAATGAAAATGCGTTTTTGGTAAACTATCCATCGCTACGCCGCCCTCTTCGCTTGCTTGCGGTACTGCTCGATGCGCTCGATCATCACCGGCTTGAAGTGGCGGATGAGGCCCTGCACCGGCCATGCCGCCGCGTCGCCGAGCGCGCATATGGTATGGCCTTCGATTTCCTTGGTGACGTCCATCAGCGTGTCGATTTCCTCGACCGTCGCGTTGCCCTTGACCATGCGCTGCATCACGCGCCACAGCCAGCCGGTGCCTTCGCGGCACGGAGTGCACTGGCCGCAGCTTTCATGCATGTAAAAGCGGCTAAGGCGCGAGATGGCGTAGATAATATCCGTCGATTTATCCATCACGATCACGCCCGCGGTGCCGAGGCCGGATTTCGCTTCGCGCAACGCGTCGAAATCCATCAGCACGGTTTCGCAAATATCTTTCGGCAGCACCGGCGTCGATGAGCCGCCGGGAATAATGGCCAAAAGATTATCCCATCCGCCGCGTACGCCGCCCGCATGTTTTTCGATCAGCTCCTTGAGCGGAATGCTCATCGCGTCTTCAACGTTACAAGGTTGGTTGACATGGCCGGAGATGCAATAAATTTTCGTGCCGCTGTTTTTGGGGCGGCCGAAGCTTGTGAACCATGCCGCGCCGCGCCGCAGAATTTCCGGCACCACGGCGATGGTCTCGACATTATTGATGGTCGTCGGGCAGGAATAAAGTCCGGCACCGGCGGGGCACGGCGGCTTGTTGCGCGGCATGCCCTTTTTGCCTTCGAGGCTTTCCATCAGCGCGGTTTCCTCGCCGCATATATAAGCGCCCGCGCCGCGATGCAGGTAGACGTCGCAATCCCAGCCCGAACCGGCGGCGTTTTTGCCGAGCAACCCCGCCGCATAGGCTTCGTCGATCGCCTTCTGCATGTTGGAGGCTTCGTTATAAAACTCGCCGCGTATATAAATGTAACAGGCATGCGCATTGATCGCGAAGCAACCAAACAAAATGCCTTCCAACAAACGATGCGGGTCGTAGCGCAGAATATCGCGGTCTTTGCAGGTACCGGGTTCGGATTCGTCGGCGTT
>JAATFY010000072.1 GCA_015654915.1 Rhodospirillales bacterium | reverse complement strand
TGGATGCGGTTGGACGGCACACCAAGAAGATGGGCCAGTCGATTTTGGCTGATACTGATCTCGTTCAGAAATTCTTCTTTCAGAATTTCACCGGGATGCGGGTTATGCAGCATGGTCCTGTTCCTTATCTAGTGATAATCAACAATTTCAACTTCGGTTGCCTCGCCATCGCGCCAGATAAAGCAAAGATGCCACTGGTCATTGATGCGGATACTCATCTGCCCTTTCCGGTTGCCTTTCAGCATTTCCAGATGGTTGCTCGGAGGTTTTTTCAGATCGTCCGGCACGAGAGCGGCATCAAGCTGACGTAACTTTCGCAAGGCCCGATTCTGGATATCGCGCGGCAGCCTGCGGGAAACCACCCCTTCCCAAATCTTTCTGGTTTCAACGCACCGAAACGACTGGATCATTTTCCATCCTAACATGATACGAGGTACGTATCAAGGACTATCCGGCATTTTTCATCAGACCGGATCATAAAACATAATCAAGGCCTTACAGGAAGCGTTACGCTGGCCTTCCGGCAAAAGACATGATACGTCTAGTCCCGTGTCCGTCACCTATCGCCTTTATCATCATCCTCTTGATGCGCCTTCGCGGCGCGCGCGGCTTGCGCTCGCCGAAAAATCCGTTGCCTGCGATTTTGTCATTGAAAAACCCTGGGACCCCAGTGCCGATTTTCTGGCACTCAACCCCTCCGGCGAGGTGCCGGTGCTAGTGGTCGAGCAGGACAAGGAACGCCGCGCTTTGTCCGATGCCCAAGCCATTTGCGAATATCTGGACGAGACGCAGGCGGCAGCAACTTTGCTTGGCAAGGACCCGTTCTCGCGCGCCGAAGTGCGCCGCCTGATCGGCTGGTTCGACCGCAAATTCTACCGCGAAGTGACGCTGCCGCTGGTCGGCGAAAAGGCCCTGAAACGCCTCGCAGGAGCGGGTGAGCCCGACAGCCTCCTGATCCGCAGCGGTTGCCATAATATTCACGGCCATCTGGATTACATTGCCTGGCTGACCGAGCGCCGCAACTGGCTGGCGGGCGACGGCATTACCTTTGCCGATCTGGCGGCAGGCGCCCAGCTTTCCGTGATCGATTACCTCGGCGACGTGCCGTGGGATGCGCATGTTCTGGCCAAGGAATGGTATGCGCGGCTGAAATCGCGGCCCAGCTTTCGCGGGCTTTTGGGCGACCATATTGCAGGTTTCCCGCCGCCGCGCCATTATGCCGATCTCGATTTCTAAACCCCGCCTTCACCAAAACACGAGGATATCATGACGCGCCTTTTTCTCGCCGCACTGATGGGCATTGTCCTGCTCAGTTTCACCGCCCGCGCGGACGAACCGAAGCCGGACGATCGCGTGGTTTTCGACGTGGCAGGTGAAGAATGGGTGACGACGAAAACCGCGCATGTCACGGTCAATGTCGAGGCTGCCGTCAGCGGCAACAATGCGGGCACCATGCGCGCCGACATGATAAAATCGGTCAACGATCTGGCCAAAGGCGACTGGCGGCTGACCGCGTTCAACCGCAGCCAGGATCAGACCGGGCTCGAGCGCTGGAGCACGACCTTCGAAGCGCGGCTGCCGGAAAACGAACTGAACGGGCTTGAAGACAGCGCCAAGAAACTGAGCAAGGCGGGCATGCAAATTACGCTCGGCGACATCAATTTCAGCCCGACGCTGGAGGAGATGGAGGCGGCGCGCAGCACGTTGCGGGCACGGCTTTATAAAACCGCCATCGACCAGTTGGCGACGCTCAATACCTCCATACCCGGGCGCAATTATCGCATCGCGGTGATCAATTTCACCGGCAGCGGGGACGAGCCCGCCCCTATGCCCCATGTCGTGCGCGGCATGATGATGACAGCCAATGCGCCGGCGCCGGCAGCACCGCCGATGGAACGCGCCGAGAAAATCACCATGAACGCCCGCGTCGTCCTTGCGGCGCTGCCGGAAAACAAGACATCCAAATAAAAACCCACGTCATCCCCGCGAAAGCGGGGACCCAGTCGGCATTTCCGCTAAAACTCGGGTTGATCTGTATATCGTTCCCAAGGTAACAAATTCTTGAATGAAGCGCTTTCTTCTCCTCTGACTGGGTCCCGGATAATTTGCTGTCGCAAACGCTCCAGCAAATTTCCGGGATGACGTGAATGGTATGCTTAAGGATTACCGCCTCCCACCCTTAAATGGTGACGCACCGGAACGCGCGATTATTTTCCTGCACGGACTCGGCGACAGCGGCACGGGCGGATTGCTGTCTATCGGCGAGTTGTGGCGGCGCGATTTGCCGGATTGCGAATTCCTGTGCCCCGACGCGCCGTTTCCGTTCGACATGGCGCCAGTTGGCCGCCAGTGGTTCAGCCTGCAAACCTTCGGGCCGGAAGAAATGCTGAAGGGGGTGCAGGCGGCGGCACCGTACCTCAATGAATATATCGATCATGTATTGGAAAGCCGTGACCTGACACCGGATCGTCTTGCGCTGGTAGGATTTTCACAGGGCACCATGATGGCGCTCTATGTCGCACCTCGCCGATTGATGCCTGTCGCCTGCGTCGTCGGTTATTCCGGACTTCTGGCGGGCGGTGACGCGTTGCGTACCGAAAAAAAATCATCGCCGCCCGTTATGCTGGTTCACGGCAAGATGGACGAAGTGGTGCCCTTCGCCAGCATGGCCGAGGCCGAACGGGGACTAAAAAATGCCGGCATCACCGTATCGACGCTGGCGTCGCCCATAACCGGCCATACCAGTGACGATATTGGCGTCCGCGAAGGCCTGCGCTTTATCAAAACGATATGGCGCAGTTGATCTTTTACCCAAAATTCACTACATCATGGTTAAATGATTCTAGATTCGAAGCTGTGTATCCGGCTTCGAAGGAAGGAAACGGAATTGTCAGCATCGCCTGAGAGTTGCCCGGCCCTGGTCCTCAACGCGGACTTTCGCCCGTTGAGCTATTTCCCTCTGTCGCTGTGGTCGTGGCAGGATACCGTCAAGGCGGTGTTTCTGGGCCGCGTCAATATCCTCTCGGAATATGACCGCGTCGTGCATTCGCCCAGTTTCCAGATGAAGCTGCCGAGCGTCATAGCCCTGAAAGAATATATCGCCACATCGCGCTACCCCGCCTTTACGCGGTTCAATGTTTTCCTGCGGGACAGTTTCAGTTGCCAATATTGCGGCCATCGCCGCCCGACACCGGACCTTACATTCGATCATGTCGTGCCGCGCTCGAAAGGCGGCCGCACATTATGGGAAAATGTCGTCACCGCCTGCTGCACATGTAATTTGCGCAAGGGCAGCAGACTGCCGCAACAATGCGGTATGTATCCGAAACAGAAACCATGGCGGCCCTTAAGCCACGAATTGCAGGAAAACGGCCGCGCTGTCCCGCCCAATTATCTGCACGAAAGCTGGCGGGATGATCTGGACTGTGATACGGAACTGGAAACGGGCT
>JAATFY010000103.1 GCA_015654915.1 Rhodospirillales bacterium | reverse complement strand
GGCGGAACAACCATCCTATCCATCCGAGATGTTGGCAAACACCAACGCTTAAAAGACAACAACGAAGAATTTGTGGAATCAGGGGAAATGCTGGTGGAGCTGTGCGGTGACAACCAGCGCTTAACGCGCTTTCTGCGAGCGGCACACACCGGTTGTCAAAAATATAAAGATGTAGCCACCACTAACTGGCTCGAAATCTGGATTGACCAAAGCGAACGCCGGACATGGTTTTTGGCCGAGATTATTCGCGCGCTTTGAGAAAGAGTTTCATAAGCCGATCAGATAAAGAGCACGATTCAAAAACAAAAGAGGGTGGGTTCTAACTTTCAGCTTTGTAAGACACCTTAGGGGAATCAGGTACTGATTTACTTGGTCTGTTTAGGGGCGGACGAACCATGAAATCCAAATCCGAACGTATGGATTACCTGACATGCCGCCGGATTCGTGTGTCCGGACAAAGCTAAAGAACCAGCAACACCTAAAGCAGGTGTTTATACAAGTTTCCGCCACAGGAAATGCAGGGAATTCATGGCGGAGAAACGGAGGAAGGCTGATCATGGCAACAACAAAACAGGGGCACCAAAACGGAGGAAGTATGCGAGTGCCATTGGATGGTGTTGAAAGCCAGAAAAACAGATCGGAGGAACCACCGGGTCAAAAGTCTCCCGCGGATGGTTTATCGCGACGGGCATTCCTGGGCGTGAGTTCGGCTAGTTTGGCGACGGCCGGATTGAGCGCGGCCTGGACATCTCTGAATTTGAATGCGCAAGACCGAGCGAACATTCAGAAAGGAGAAGGTGATCATTCGATTGATAATCCGGGCCCGGAAAACAAGGCGCTGCTGGAACAAAATCCGAGTACGAATATGCCACCGCCAACCGACCACGGCAACATCGATCCCGTGTGGTATTCGTTTGATTTGACTCACAAACGAATTCAAGAAGGCGGATGGACCAATCAAGTAAATGAATATCAATTGCCTTCTTCTCGAGATATTGCCGGCGTGCGGATGCGACTTTCTCCGGGGAGCTTCCGGGAATTGCACTGGCACACTTCAGATGAATGGGCCTACATGTTGAATGGCCATGCGCGGGTTTCGGTCTTCAATCCAGACGGAACGGTGTTCCTTGGCGATGTAGGTGAAGGAGATCTGTGGTACTTCCCTGCCGGTTTCCCACACTCTATTCAAGCGCTTTCGGATGGCGCGGAATTCATGCTGCTTTTCAATCAGGGAAATTTCTCAGACGCCCATACATTATTGCTTTCCGATTGGATGGCGCATACGCCACCAGCAGTGCTGGCAAAGAATTTTGGTATCTCGCCAAGCGCCGTAGCAAAGTTACCGACGGAAGACCTATATATCTTTCCCGCAAACGTACCGCCATCCATAGCACAGGATAAGTCCGCCGTTGGCGGCCGCGCTGTCGAGTCACCCTATCAATACACTTTCAGGATGGCCTCGATGGCTCCGACCAAAAAGACCGCGAGCGGCGAGGTGCGAATTGTGGATTCGCGGACTTTTCTGGCTGCAAAAAATATCACGGGCGTGCTGATTACAATCAAGCCGGGTGGCATGCGCGAAATGCATTGGCATCCGCACGACTCCGAGTGGCAGTACTACATCAGCGGGAAAGCCCGCATGACGGTGTTCACCAACGAAGGGGCCCGCACGATGGATTTCAACGCCAACGACGTTGTCTATGTGCCACGGGTCGCCGGACATTACATTGAGAACGTCGGCAACACGGACGGC
>JAATFY010000063.1 GCA_015654915.1 Rhodospirillales bacterium | reverse complement strand
AGAAGATCCTTGCCGACGATGCGCGTGACTTTCGCGCCGTATTTTTTGCCGGTCGCGGTGACAGCGGCGGCCAGTTCTTCGGGCCCCATATCCTCGGCCGGTGTGTTGATGAGATCGCGCGCATGATTGATGGCATCGGCATAGCGTTTTATTTTCGCCAGATCCGATCCGGCGGATACCACAAGCTTCGCGGGCCGCTTGCCGTCTTTTTTGTAACGCGCATATTGGTAAGAGCCTAATTCCCAGCCCAGTGTCAGCCATTCGTGGAAAGCTAATGGCCCGCTCCATTCCAGCCGGTAAGAACCGTCGGGCAGCCTGTTCGGCAGGTCGGCGATATCCCACAGGCTTGGCGGCGACGAAATTCCGGCCACGACGCCCGCAGGCTTTCCCCTGGCATTCGGCAGGACGCAGAAACTGCCCGGCTTGGCCTTGAAATCATGGGCATCGAGCCAGCTTCGGGTTCGCGCCGGTTGCCGCTTGAGCCAGGCTTTCAAATCCTTGTCCGTCAGCAACGTGATGGGAATAGACTGCTTTGGCGCGCGCGCCAGCAAAACGTCAGCCATGATTTTTCCTTATTCCTATCTTACGGTCTTGCTGCAAACGAGCGCCGAGTCAGCCGTGACAAAACAATAGGTGACTTCGCCGGTGCTGACATCGAGCCGGAACACGCCCGCATTTGCCGTTGTATTACTGTGATGCATGAGCTGGAACGGCCCCATATGCTGGGCTTCGGCGGGACGAATGGTATTAACGAATAGGATGCTGGCCGCGATCAGAACGGCGCCGGCCAGAATGGCTTGGGGGGATGTCATGGGAATCTCCGTTAACGGTTGATCACAAACGCAAACTACCATTATTCGGTTTCAAACGACTAGCCTTTTGATTTTGCAACGGGATTTATTACAGACCTCAAGACGAAGATTTGACCCGTTAAGCTTAACGCAAAACAATATTACGCGACCGCATAGTTTTGTGAGGATAACTGCGGGATTAACCATAATAGAGCATTGACGAATCTGGCTTCTTTAGCGTACCCCCGACGGGTCAAAATAAAGCCGCGGAAAGTAATTGCCGTATTGTTTGGCAAGAAATTACCGTCTATGACGAGTGGCGCAATATTTCAGGAAACGCCGTCATAAAGACATTTTGCAGAGTTTAGATAAAAAGAAACAGAATTTTTGTGCGTGCCGTAACACATAAGGAAGCGATTACAAAAAAATGCAACAACTGAACTCATACCGCTTTTACGAACTGGGCGCGAAATTACACAGCCTGTTCTGCGCCACCGCGCAAAGCCGGATCGCCGACATGTTTGCCCCGCTAACCGAAGCGCAAGCGTTGCTTGACGGCTTCATCAAAGGCGACAACTTTGCGCTAGAAACATCCAAGGCCGACGCCAACCGCCTGCTCAGCCGCGTCAGCGCCCTGTTCAACCGCTATTTCATCGATCCGTCGACGCGGCAGCTTAAATCGTCGCCCGGCGAAGACCGCGTCGATCCGCACGAAATGTCGATGATCTATACTTTGGTCGAGAAATTCGAGCATGCGCTGGCGGCCGAACTGAACCGCACGCCTACATACCTAGCCGAGAAGTGCGGCATTTACTCGACCCACGATCTCGCCGAAAACGCCCAGAACGTTTTCAGCGAAAATCTGCGCACCGCCATTCCAGCCGTAGCGCAGAGCGAATTCGCCGCCGGCGGGCGGGCGCTTGCTTTCGGCCTCGGCACGGCGGCCGCCATTCACATGCTGCGCGCGATTGAGGTCATGCTGAAGACCTATTATGAATCCTTCGCCGGCCCCGTCAGCGCCAAGACCGAACGCAATTTCTCGATGTACCTCAAGAAACTCGCTGCCCTGTCGGACGAAGAGGACAAACAATTACGCCCCGACAAGCGCGTCGTGCAGATGCTGGCGCAGATCAAGGATCATTACCGCAATCCGCTGCTGTCGCCCGAGAACAGCGTTTCGACCGAAGAAGCGGCGCAACTGTTCGGCATGGCCAGCGCCCTGATCTCACTGATGGCCGAAGCCGTCGCCGGCAAACCGAAGGCCGAAACCAAAAACGGCAGCCGCCCGAGTGCCTCCGGCGCCGCGCCCCTGAGCGAGGAAGACGACGACATGTATGATTTCCGCATGTCGCAGGCGGGATAAACCAAAACAAAAAGACTTCCTGTCGCTCCCTCCGCCAAAACAGTCTAGACTTCCCCCATGACCGAAAAACAAGGCGAACGTATTGCCAAAAGGCTGGCGCGGGCCGGTGTCTGTTCGCGCCGCGAGGCCGAGCGGATGATCGGGGCCGGCCGCATCGGCGTGGACGGCAAAATCATTACGTCCCCCGCGCTGAATGTAACATCCGAAAACAAAATCACCGTCGACGGCAAGATTATCGGCGCCGCCGAGGCGCCGCGTGTCTGGCGTTATCACAAATCTTCCGGAACCATCACGACCAACCGCGATCCGCAGGGCCGCCCCACCGTGTTCGAGAAACTGCCGCCGGAAATGCCGCGCGTTGTCAGCATCGGGCGGCTCGATTTCAACACCGAAGGCCTCTTGCTCCTGACCAATGACGGCGAGATCGCGCGGCACATGGAACTGCCCGCCAACGCATGGCTGCGGCATTACCGCGTGCGCGTGTACGGCGAGGTCGATGCGAAAAAACTGGCGGCGCTCGATAAAGGCATCACGATTTCCGGCATCCGCTATGACGGCATCAAGGCCGAAATCGAGAAAGAAAAAAAGGAAGGCAAGAATATCTGGCTCAGCATCACCATCCGCGAAGGCAAGAACCGCGAGGTGCGCAAGATCATGGAACATCTGGGGTTGCAGGTCACGCGGCTGATCCGCACATCGTTCGGACCGTTCCAACTCGGCAAGCTGGTGCGCGGCGGCATCGAGGAAGTGCCGCGCCGCATTTTGCGCGAGACGCTGGGCAATTTCTTCAAGGAACTTCAGGAATAATGCGCATCGTCGGCGGAACATTGTCGGGCCGGAAGATCGAGCCGCCGCTCAGCCGCACCACGCGGCCCATGATGGACCGCGTGCGGCAGGCTTTGTTTAACATCCTCGCCCACCACGACTGGGGCAAAAAAACCGGCGATGTGCTGGATGGCACGCAGGTGCTGGATGCTTTCTGCGGCACCGGCGCGCTGGCCTTCGAGGCGATTTCATGGGGTGCCAAACATGCAACTTTGTTCGATAAAGACCGCGAAGCCCTGCAAATCGCCAAGAAAAACGCAATGGCGATCGGCATCGAGAATAAATGCCAGATTTTGTTGTTCGATACGCTGTCGCCGCCAAAAGCCACAAAGCCGTGCCAACTGGTTTTCCTGTCGCCGCCTTACCGCAAGGAACTGATCCCGCCCGCCATGCTGGCACTGGATAAAGCAGGGTGGATTGGAAAGCATGCATTGATCGTCGCCGAAACCGCCAAAAAAGAACCGCTGGAATTGCCGGAGGGTTTCGAATTATTATTCTCCCGCTTTTACGCCGATACGGGATTGCATTTTATTACGCATTAACGCCTTACATTGCGGGAAAAAAATATGTATGTAGAACTGACAAACGGCAAACGTATAAACAAAAGAATTGCCGATGAAATTTTCGGCAGAATCCAGAAACTTGCGGCCAAGCAAGGTCATATAAGGGGAACAAAAGCGCTCTGGTTTCTTGCGAAGCTTTGGACTGGGCGCATACCCAGAATAAATTCACCGGACATGATTGACTTGCTTCATGAGCATGGGTTTGTCCCAAAAATCAAAGGCCGCAAAACGGTAAAACTAAAAGATTTGGCCCAAGACGAAGTGACACGAGACATCGTCGTTCTATCCGTCGTCCCTCACTCAGATAAGGTTGTTTGCCCTTATAAAAACGTCCCTTCATAAACAGCTAACGGCGGTCGAACAGTTTTTCCAGATCCGTGCGTTTAAGCTCGACATAGGTCGGGCGGCCATGATTGCATTGGCCGCTGTTGGCGGTCTGCTCCATCTGGCGCAAGAGCGCGTTCATTTCATCCGCATTCAAGGCCCTGCCCGCCCGCACCGAGCCGTGGCACGCCATGGTCGAGCAGATTTCTTCCAGTTTATCCTTTAAGCCGTTTGCCTCGTCATATTCGGCGAATTCCTCGGCAAGGTCTTTCAGTAGCGTTTTGACGTCTGTCTTGCCGAGCAAGGCCGGGATCTCGCGCACCAGAACAGCCCCCTGCCCGAACGCCTCGATCACCAATCCCAGTTCGGCCAGCTGCTCGGCGCGAGCCAGTAGCCGCGTGGCCGAAGGATCATCCATCTCCGCCACTTCGGGGATCAGCAAAATCTGCCGTTTAATGCCGTTGGCGGCCAGCGCCTGCTTCATCTTTTCATAGACGATGCGCTCATGCGCGGCGTGCTGATCGACGATTACGACGCCATCCTGCGTCTGGGCGATGATGAAGGTGCCGTGGACTTGGGCTACGGCGGCGCCCAGACGCCCTACCGAGCCCGGCATTTCGGCAACCATGCCCGAAGGCCGCGCCGAGAGCGGCGCTTCGGCCAGCATGTGCGGCGAAATAGCGAGGGCAGCGGCAGCACCGGACAAGCCGCTCCAGTCCAGCGGCACCTGTCCGGCATGCACATCCGAAAATCCATGGTTATATGAAGGCACATAACCGGATGCGCCTTCGGTTCGCAGCATCGTCAGCGCCTGCGGCGCAAGTGTACTGGTCGTAAACTGCCCCGCCTGTTCCAGCGCCTTGCGGATCGATGTGACGATCAACCCGCGCACGAGGCTGGCATCACGAAAACGCACCTCGGCTTTGGTGGGATGGACGTTCACATCCACCTCGCGCGGCGGGACGGTCAGGAACAGTGCCAGCATAGGATAGCGGCCCGAGGGCAGAACGTCGCCATAAGCGCCGCGCACGGCGGAAAACAGGATTTTGTCGCGGACGGGACGTCCATTCACGAAAAGATACTGCATGCGCGCCGTGGGGCGATGCAGGGTCGGAAATCCCGCATAGCCGGTAACGCTCAGCCCCTCGCGCGTCGCCGCGACCGGCGTGGCGTTGCCGACAAATTCGGGACCGATGATATCGGTCAGGCGCTGGCGCAGGCTTTCATCGGACGACAAAAGGCCTTGCTTCTGCGCGGCGAAACGCACCGCGCGTTTATCGTCTTCCTGCCATGTGAAATCCACGTCCGGATGCGCCATGGCAAGCCGCTCGATCACCTCGCGGGCATAATCGTTTTCGGTGCGGGCGGTCTTGAGGAATTTAAGCCGCGCCGGAGTCGCAAAGAATAAATCGCGCACTTCGACCTGCGTGCCTTCCGCCAAAGAAGCCGGACGCGGCGGCGTTACCTCGCCGCCATCGACGGCAATCTGCCATGCCTGATCGCCGCCCTGCGCGCGGCTGGTGATCCTCAGGCGCGACACCGCCCCGATGGAGGGCAATGCCTCGCCGCGAAATCCAAAACTATTTATATTCCACAAATCCTCGTCCGGAAGCTTGGATGTCGCATGGCGTTCGATCGCCAGCATAAGCTCGTCTGGCGTCATGCCGCGGCCGTTATCGGTAATGCGGATCAGCGATTGCCCGCCATCGCGCAAGGCCACATCGACGCGCGTCGCGCCGGCATCGAGAGCGTTTTCGACCAGTTCCTTGACGACTGCGGCAGGCCGCTCGACCACCTCGCCGGCGGCGATGCGGTTGACAAGGGACAGGGGCAGGCGACGGATTACCATGCCAAAAGCATAGCGGAAACGCCGCGTCTCACCAGTCTTTTTTGGCCTTATTTCGCAGGGGCTTTCAACAGTTCCTGAAACACGGGATCGAGCCGTGCGCCCTCAAGATTGGCGTCCGTGAGAGTGGCGTCCGTGAGGTCGGCACCCAGCAGATTGGCGTATGATAAATCCGCGCCGCGAAAGTTTATCTGTTGCAAATTTGCGCCCGAAAAATCGGCATAACGCAAGGACGCCTCGGACATGTTGGTCGATAATTTCCGGTCCTGTGTCAACACCAAAGGCTGTAAACGCGCCTTTTGAAAATTAGCGTTGTCCATTTTGGCGCGGGTATAATTTCCCCCGCGCATATCCGTCGACTGAAAACCGGCATGACGCAGATCGGCGTCGGAAAAATCGGCGCTCTGCAACTGCGATTCGGTAAAACTGACGCCATAGAATATGGCCTTAGTGCCCCGCATCATGGTGAGACAGGCACGGGCGAAAATAACGCCCTGACGCAAATCGAAATTACTTACATTCAACTGCTGGCCTTTCTGGCCACTGCTATCAAGCCATATTTTATGAAGTTTCAGCAGTTCCTCGATGGGTTGCGGCAAATCCCGCACGGAAAGCCCGATCGGCATGCTGGTCAGTGCGCCTTCAAGATTTTCTTTCGATATTTCACTCAGATTAATTGCCGTGCCGACCAGAAGCGCCCCGCGCATATTGACGCCTTCCAGGTTACATTTGCTGAGATCGGCGTTCGCAAGATTGGCGCCGCTGAAATTGGCGTCTTTCAAATCGGCCTCGGTGATTTTCGTGCTTTTCATGGTCGCATCGCTGAAATTACTGCCGATAGCGACGGCGCCAGCCATTTTGGCGTCGCTGAGGTTGGCGCCGCTAAGGTTGGCGCCGCCTTTATCGACCACAGTGAGGTTTTTATGCGCCGCTTTAAGCTCACCGTCGGCGCCGGCATTGGCCAGCGACCCTTCGCGCAAATCGATGCCGGTCATATCGGCACCGACCAGATCGGCGCCGCGCAAGGCAGCGCCGCGCAAATCGGCGCGCACGAGGCTTGCCCCGCGTAAATTAGCATGCCGCATATCGGCGCAGAAGAAAGTGGCACGATCGAGTTTTGCGCCGCTGAAATCCGTCTCGGCCAAATGGGCCCCGGTAAAATTGGCGTCCGCCAGATTTTTACTCGCGAAGGAAAGGCCGGTGAGGTTATGGTAGGATAAATTGGCGCGGACCCCGCCCATGCGACCGGCCGCAAAGCTTTCGTGCTTTTTGATAACGGCGTCCAGTTCTTTCTGGCTCAGACGAACCACTTTCTTTTTCTCGGGTTCTTTTTTTTCTGCCATTTTTTCTTCCAAATCGGTGTTGGCCCACCCGCCGAAAACGGGGGCGCCGCATTATTAGCTCATTGCCGTTTTTAATAAAGCCTGCTGACTCTCGTTCAGCCGCGCGCCTTCCAGATTGGCGTCCCGCAGATCCGCCCCCGTCAAATCGGCATTAAGGAGGTTGGCGTAACTTAAATCGGCTCCCTGCAAATTGGCCTGCCGGAGAGAAGCCCCGGACAGGTTTGCGTAACGCAGCGATGCGCGCGACATATCCGTGACAAGCGTGCGTCCGTGCACCAGTGTTAAAGGCTGCAATTGGGCCCCCTGAAGGTTGGCGTTACTAAGCTTGGCTCCGGCAAAACCGCCCCCGCGCATATCGGCCGATTGAAAGTTGGTATGGCGAAGATCGCTGTTGGTCATATCCGCTGCCTGCAACTGGGTGTCGGAAAAATTAACACCATACAGCATGGCATCTCTGGCTTTCATCATGGTCAGGCAGGCGCGCGAAAAACTGATGCCGGTGCGCAGATCGAAACCGCTGATGTCAAGCGGTTTGCCTTCCTGCGCATTGCTGCCGACCCAAAGCGTATGCTGACGCAAAAGAGTCTCGATCGGTATGCGCAAGTCCTTGGCCGTCGGTCCCGTGGGTTTGCTGGTCAGGGCGCCCCCCAGATCGGCGTCGGTCAGGTTGGCAAGACTGAGGGCGGTATTCACAATGATGGCGCCGCGCAAATCGGCATGACGCAAATCACAAAGACTAAGGTCGGCACCTTCCAGGTTGGCGCCGCTGAAATTAGCGCCTGCCAGATTGGCGCGCACGATCTTGCAGCCGCGCATGGTCGCGTCGCTGAAATTGGTTTCGGACGCCACGGCGCCGGAAAGGCGCGCGTCGGTCAGATTCGCGCCGCTGAGATCGGCTCCCCCGCTGCCGGACATAGGAAGCCCCTCATGGGCCGCCGTCAGATTGCCTTTGGCGTCGGTAGCCGTCAGGATTCCTTCGCGCAAATCGACGCCGGTAAGATCGGCGCCTATAAGGGTTGTTCCGCGCAGGCATGCGCCGCGCAGATCGGCGCGTACAAGACTGGTTCCCTGCATGTTTGCGTAACGCAAGTCGGCCCCGAACAGAACGGCGTAATCCAGATTGGCGTCGCGCAAATCGGTTTGGTTCAAACAGGCGCCGCTGAAATCGGCATGCGATAAATCGTAATTGCGCAACGAGAGCTTCGAAAGATCGTGACGTCCCAGCTGGGCGCGCGCGCCGCCGAGCCGCGCCGTGCGAAACATGGCGTGTTTCTGCACGATGGCATCCAGCTTTTCCTGATCGAGGCGGGCGACGTAAGAAGTTTCAGCCATAGTTTTTATTATGCGGAGGCGGGCAAAAAGCGCGCCCAAAAGTTGATCGTTGGACATATAAGGATTGCAGGGAATTTT
>JAATFY010000065.1 GCA_015654915.1 Rhodospirillales bacterium | reverse complement strand
GGGGCGTTGATTTCGTTCCATTTCAGGATGTAGCGGAAATCGCCAATGCCGCTGGCGGCCAGCGTCTTGATCGGGCCCGCCGAAATGGCATTGACGCGGATATTCTTGCTGCCGAGATCGACGGCCAGATAACGTACGCTGGCTTCCAGCGCTGCCTTTGCTACGCCCATGACGTTGTAATGCGGCACAACGCGCTCGGCGCCGAGATAGCTGAGCGTCAAAAGGCTGCCGCCGTTCGTCATCAGGGGCACCGCGCGTTTGCACAAGGCCGTGAACGAGTAACAGGAAATATCCATCGTGCGCAGGAAATTGGCGCGCGTGGTATCGACGTAATGCCCGTCAAGCTCGTTCTTGTCGGAAAACGCGATGCAGTGAACCAGAAAATCAAGGCGGCCCCATTTTTCCTCGATGGTGGCGAAAAGCTGGTCGATGCTGGCTTCATCCGTTACGTCGCACGGGGCCACAATCGTGGAGCCGACGGATTCTGCCAGCGGCACGACGCGCTTTTGCAATGCCTCGCCTTGGTAGGTGAAAGCCAGTTCCGCGCCTTGGGCGGCGGCCACGCTGGCGACGCCCCAGGCAATCGAACGGTCATTGGCAACGCCCATAACCAACCCGCGCTTGCCGGCCATCAGGGAGCCCGTTAAAGGGCCGGAAACTGCGGAAGGGGAATTCATATTCATAAAGGCCTCATCGCTGGGAATGATGCCAATCTACACGATTGATTTGATGAATCAAATCGGTTTGAACGGCTTGCCGGACGGGCGTCTGACCGCTATAACGCCCCACTCTGCTGCACTCCCCGTTACCAAGAGGGGGTAAGTCGTATAGATTGCCCGCAGGTGTGGAGGCCGTAGCTCAGTTGGTAGAGCACTCGGTTGTGGTCCGAGATGTCGCGGGTTCGAGCCCCGTCGGTCGCCCCATTGCAGGTACAGGGTCTATCCCCCATGAAATCACACGGCGTCCAAAACGATCCGAGCCTCTGGCTCGATCGGTTTCCTTTTCCGAAGCCGGAAAACCATAAATACGATCGCGGCTCGGCGCTGATTTACGGCGGCGCAGTCATGACGGGTGCGGCGCGTCTGACGGCACGGGCGGCGCAGCGTATGGGAGCAGGGCGGGTGACGGTTGCCGTGCCGCAATCCGCTCTGCCGATTTATGCCGAAGCTTTGGAAAGCGTTATCGTGCGCCCGGCGGATACGCTCGATACATGGAAAGAGTTGCTGGCCGATCCGAAGCGAAATGCTATTTTGATCGGGCCGGGGCTTGGGATCGGCAAGGCGCAGGCTGCATTGGTTCTCGCCGCGCTGGAAACGCGAAAGCCGTGCGTGCTGGATGCTGACGCGCTGACCAATTTTTCCGAAAATCCTGACGAATTATTTTCCAAGCTTCACAACAATTGTGTTCTGACTCCGCACGAAGGAGAGTTCACGCGGCTGTTCGGCAAACAAATCGATGTGAATGCCGACAAGCTTTCACGCGCGCGCAAGGCTGCCACAGTTTCCGGATCTGTCGTTCTTCTGAAAGGACACGAAACAATCATTGTCCAATCGGATGGTCGCGCCGTCATCAACACCAATGCTCCGGCGTGGCTGGCGACGGCGGGGGCCGGCGATGTATTGGCGGGAATGATTTTAGGTTTGGTGGCGCAGAGTATGCCGGTATTCGAAGCCGCCGCCGCCGCCGCATGGCTGCATGGCGGGATTGCCGCCAATTTCGGCCCCGGGCTTATCGCCGAGGATATTATTGATGGTATTCCCGAGATTCTAAGAGGCTTGTCAGACGCCGTTCGGCGGGTGTAGGTTTTTCTCTCTACTTGGCGGCTAGGCATTGCTGTTGCGTAACAGAAATGTTTTTGGGAACCGACGGAAAGTTCCCGAAAAAGTTGCCTGTCATGCCTGCAAGGTGTTTCATGCTGAACGCTCTTACAAACTACAACGCATCGATCAAGGAAGGCGGCGTCTATCGCCGCTCGACCATGGGCTCCCTGACGGAAACCGCCGAGGTTCTGGAAATCGGCCGCGATAAAATGGGTATCCCGCATGTGCGCTTCGCCTTGCGCGTCGCCTGCGGCAGCACCGGCGCCGCAACCGAGCAGCGCACTTTATCGCTGGATACTTTTTACGCGCGATATCGCGAACGCGTTTAACCGGTTTCGCGCCGCGCCGTAGCCTCACGCCGGAATTCCGGCACCAGTTTTTCCAAATTCTGAATCGCCGTTTTTTCGTCCGCGCCCGCCTGCAATTGCGCGGCAAAATCAGCCAGCGTTTTCCGCAAGTGATCGAGATCGATCGTTGTGGCTTTCGCCAGTTTTACGCCGTCGGCGGCGGACGGCATCAGTTCTTCGGCTTCGGAAAATAATTCTTCATGCAGTTTTTCGCCGGGACGCAGACCGGTATAGGTGATCTGAATATCTTCGTCGGGTTTCAGCCCCGCGAGGCGGATCATCTGCCGCGCAAGGTCGGCGATTTTGACCGGCTGGCCCATATCCAGAACAAGCACCTTGCCGTGCTGGTCACCGGGGCGGACGCCGAGCGTCGAGGCCTGAAGCACCAGTTCAACGGCTTCCCGTACCGTCATGAAATAGCGGGTAATATCGGGGTGCGTTACGGTGAGGGGGCCGCCTTTGGCAAGCTGTTCCTGAAAGCGCGGCACCACGGAACCGGTGGAGCCCAGCACATTGCCAAACCGCACCGTGATAAAGCGCGTGCCGGTCGAGGCGAGATCGAGCGCCTGGCAATACATTTCGGCGAGGCGCTTGGTGGCGCCCATGACGCTGGAAGGATGCACGGCTTTGTCGGTCGAGATCAGTACCATCGCCATCACCCGACCTCCCCGGGTGTCAAGGTCGATCCCCAAGATCTCCCTCCTCCCTTCGCTGGTCCCGGCAGCGCTGCCT
>JAATFY010000118.1 GCA_015654915.1 Rhodospirillales bacterium | reverse complement strand
GCCCTTCAATATTTTCGAAACAGGCGGAACCACCGGAATGCCCAAGCAGCGCACAAGATTCCTGATCCTCGCCGCCTTTCTGGTTTTTTTCGCCATGCAGCTTCCCGCCCATGCCCGGGCCGCCGACGCACCCGACTGGCAGAACAAGGATTGCACCAAGCGTCTCGCCGCGAATCAGGACGCCGAAACAGCGACGGCGCAAGCCCTCGCCACCAACACGGCCAATTTTTATGCCTATATGCCGCCCATCGATCTGGCGACTTACAACTGCCTCAAGCAGATCGACGATATAATGAACCAGCTGCAAGGGATCAGCAATCTCGGTCTCGGCGTGATTCTGGACAGTATTATCAACGCGGCGATCACCAACATCATAGGACAGGTGTGTAACGTCATCACCGGCACGCTCGGCGGCGTGGAGAAACTGATCTATAGCCAGATCAACAGATTCTGCATCCCGCTCCCGAACATCGGCCTTAACCTGCATGCGCCGACATTGCCGACCGGCCCGACCTGTACCGGCACGCCGCTGCTCCATCTTACGCCTTTGCCCGCCACGACGACCAACGGTCCGTCCTTATGGCAATTATGGGGTCTGGGCGGACAGCAAGGCACTACGCCGAAACCGGTGACGCCATGAGCGGTGAACCATCTGAAAAAAGTACAGCGTCTTCAGACCATGGCTGGCGGCGCTGGGTGCTCGTAATTTTTCTGGTCACAGTCCTTCAGCTCAATCCATCGCACGCGCACGCGCAGGAAGCGGTGATTGACTTCGGGGCAATTGCGCAAGCCATTACTACGAATAGCAATATCGGCATCACCAACGCCGGCATCGCCTTGACCAACGTCAATCTCGTTCTTCAGCAAATTCAGAATGCCTTGAAGAGCGTCATTGAAACCGCCATGGCGCGGCTCAAAAACGAAGCCGACCGCCGCATGATGCAGGCGAACCTTGATCAGCAACACCGGCTTTCCCGCGACGGCAGGATCGCCGACATCCAGAACGAACATACGATATCTCCGGCCAGTCGAGGTTGCTCGACGGCGCGCGCTCTATCGGCGCGGGACGCTCAACTAGACGCAGAGCATAACAACGCCAATATAGGCGGCAGCATTCAGGTCGCGCGCGGTACCGGCAGCGGCGTCGATAGCGCAAGTGCCGGCGCCGCAACTCTTCGCCTGCAAGTATTGGCGAAACAAGGCGTTCTGGCCGACAAGGGGCGTTACGGCACGGCGGGATCATCGCCGATCAGCCAGATGCCGGATCACAAGGCGCTTTCCGGCGACAATGCCATTTACGAAGACGGCGACATGAAAATCTCCAGCGTCCTGACCCCGCTTCATACGGCGGCTGCCAAGGTGGATCCCGGCGCGCTGCAATATTCACTGCCAAAAACCTTCACCCTTAAAAACGGCCTTGCCGATTTCGGCGACGCGCAACTGCAGAATGACGATCTGGCCTATTTCGTCGCCTACGAATTTTGCGACCAGCTGATGCCCGACTTGCCGACGCCGACCCATGGCAAGCATCTGACCGTCGACGATATCGTCAATATCCGCGATGACCGCGCCAACTCGGCCGTGCGCGGCGCGGCGGCCGACCGCTGCTTCGCCGCCCTGCGTTACCGCACGGCGTGCCCCGCCGGCTCCAAGGATGTTTTCAAGAGCGCCGACGGCACCAGTTGCAACCAGATACAGGTGGCGATGTGCACTTTCATGAAAACCCCGGCGCCTAACGGAATGGGGATGAGCCCGAGCCATCCGTCACTGGCGAATTGCGAAACCAACGGCCTGAGCCGCGCCGAATTTGATCGGCTATTGGCCACCGGTTGCCATGATGAAACCTACCTTGAGACGCTCCACAGGGATTTAAACGCGCGGGATGCAGAACATTTCATACTGTTCGAGTGTCCTTTGCTGGAAACGACCTATGAAATGAAGATGGACCATGAAAGGGCGGCTTTGGAGCAGGTCGTTTCGTCCCTGATCGCCACCCGGGGTATGGGCTCGAGCCCGAGCGTCAGTTCACGGGCTGTCGGCACGACGGGCGGCGGCACTACCACGCCCTAGATTCTTCGTTAGAACCGGCATTCGCCATCTGTTAACCATTGCTGAGGCATGGTATTTCTCTCAAAAAACCCGTCCTTTTTTATCTCAAAAAAAGCGCGGGATGGTTACAATCGCCTTACCCGCATCGCGGGGGATGACGTCCATAGGGAATACGAATGGCTGACGGTTCGTCGCAAACTCTAGACCCGACCGCGCAGGCGCGGATGCAGACGCTGCTGACCACATTCCGTCAGGTCGGCATGCCGCTCCTGACGGCGCTCAATGAAACGCCGGCGGGCGAAGGCGCCGAAGCCAAACCGGCAACCTTGAACGCCGAACAATTCGGCGCCCTGATCGACAGCACGGTCACCCTCAGTAATGAGCTGGCGGCAAAACTCGGCGCCAGCGAAGACCAGCTTGATGCCTGGGTGCGCTGGGCGCTGGCGGGAGCCGCCAGCCAGATTGTCGCGTCCCATTACAAGGCGACCGGCCAGCCATTGCCGGCCGATGCCGCTAAAAATTTCGCCGGCATCGTTGACGAGCTGCAAACGAAATTCAAGACGCAGATACCGGCGGGCAACGAGCCGCTGCCGAACACCGTCGGAACGTTCCGCGCGAAAATGATGGAGGCCATGGTGCCGGTGGTCGGTGCCGTGGCGCAATATTCCTTCGGCCGCGCCGAGCACGGCTTGCTGGCGGAAGTGGCCGAAAAACTGATTAGAGCCGCCGATCAGGTCACGCGGGCGCTGGCGCCTGCGGGCTGCACCCCGGAGCAATGGCGCCTCTTATGCTGGAGCATTCTGAAGGCGGCGGGACAGGTTTATACGGAATCCCATTATGCCGAGGCCGACCGGCTCCTTTATATGAATCCGGATGACCGCGCGGCCTATTTCGCGCAACATGGGCAGGTCGTGCCGATGACCCAGGTATGGCAGGCTTTCAACCAACGCATGGCGATGCTGGCGACACTTGCAACTTACCTCGATGTGCCTCCCTCGGCGCGGCTCGACGCCGAAGGATGGTCGTCATGATAACGGTTCAGGCTCTTGCTGCCTGTCTTTTGATGGCGTCGAACACCTATCATGTGCCGCCGGCCATCATGATCGGCATCATGCACGTGGAAGGCGGCCATGTCGGTCAGGCTGCCGGACCCAATTTCAACGGCACCTACGATCTCGGGCCGATGCAGGTCAACACCTTGTGGGTGCCGCAACTGGCGCGCATCTGGCATGTCGATCAACGCACCGCCCACACATGGCTGCGCGACGACGGCTGCGTCAACGTCCATGTCGCGGCGTGGATTTTGCGCCAGAAACTCGCCGAAACCGGCAGCTATTACGGCGCTATCGCCCATTATCATTCGGCATCGCCCGGCGAGGGTTCGCGCTATGCCGCTCGCGTCGTCGCGGCGATGGATCGCCGCGGGCTTGTGACTCATGATGTGCCGATGCATTATTATCAATACGCGCAACGATGAAACGGGAGACGACCATGCGTTTAGCGACACTTTTCGCGCGGACAGTTTTTTTCGCCGCCATCCTTACGGTTGGCGCTTTATCGCCGGCCGAGGCCGCAACGGCCCCCGATCCCGCCGCCAATCCGGTATTGGCGAATATCATCAAGCTGGGCGCCAAAATTTATCCTCTTGGCATGCATTCGGGCATCGACGGCTGGCTGATCGTCAAGGACGGTCGCGTGCAGATCGCTTACAGCACGGGCGATAAAAAGACCGTCATCATCGGCGCCATGTTCGGCGAGAATGGCGAAAATGTCACCAGCGATCAGGTCAAGGCCTTGATGGAAACCAATACGGATGTCCGCGCTCTTTTGACCAGCGCCATTCAGGAACAAACGGCGCTGGCCAAGACCGGCGCGACGCCGCCTCCGGCTGCGGCCCCGTCTTCGATCGGGTCGATGCCGGCCGCGACTTTATCCCCCGGCGAAAGACTGTTGCAGGAACTCGCGGCGGCGAACGGTGTTACGGTCGGCAGCGCGTCCGCGCCGCAGCTTCTGATGGTCATGGACCCAAACTGCCCGCATTGCCAGGCGACATGGAAGATGCTGCGCGATTCGGTCTTCAAGAATACCTTGCAAATCCGCATGATCCCGATCGG
>JAATFY010000039.1 GCA_015654915.1 Rhodospirillales bacterium | reverse complement strand
CAGGAAAAAATCGACGCCGCTAACGCATGGGATCTGAGCCGCACGGTTGAAATCGCGCTCGACGCCCTGCGCTGCCCGCCATCCGATGCCGAGGTGACGAAACTTTCGGGCGGCGAACGCCGCCGCGTGGCGCTATGCCGCTTGCTGCTGCAAAAACCCGATCTGCTTCTGCTCGATGAACCCACCAACCATCTGGACGCCGAATCCATCGCCTGGCTGCAACAACACCTTGCGGAATATGCCGGCGCCGTCGTCATGGTCACGCATGACCGTTACTTCCTTGATAATGTTACCGGCTGGATTCTGGAACTCGACCGCGCCAAGGGCATTCCCTACGAAGGCAATTACACATCGTGGCTGGAACAGAAGGAAAAGCGGCTCGAGCAGGAAGCGCGCGAGGAAACCGGCCGCCAGCGCACCATCGCCCGCGAGCTGGAATGGATACGCCAGTCGCCGAAAGCGCGGCATGCCAAGAGCAAGGCGCGTGTCACGGCGTTCGATGAGTTGGTGGCGCAGGGCGGCAATGCCGAGATCGGTCAGGCGCAAATCCTTATCCCTGCCCCGCCGCGGCTCGGCAACAATGTCATCGACGGCGACCATGTCCGCAAGGCTTACGGCGAACGCCTTTTGATCGACGATCTGTCCTTCAAGCTGCCGCCGGGCGGCATCGTCGGCGTCATCGGGCCCAACGGCGCCGGTAAAACCACCTTGTTCCGCATGATCACGGGGCAGGAAAAACCGGACAGCGGCACATTAAAAATCGGCGAGACAGTGAAGCTCGGCTATGTCGACCAGAGCCGCGACACGCTGCATGCCGACAAAACGGTGTGGGAAGAAATCTCGGACGGGCTCGACGTCATCGACCTCGGAAAGAAAACCATGCCGAGCCGAGCCTATGTCGGCGCGTTCGGGTTCAAGGGGCCTGACCAGCAGAAAAAAGTCGGCATCCTGTCGGGCGGCGAACGCAACCGCGTGCATATGGCAAAGATGCTGAAATCGGGCTCCAACGTCCTGCTGCTTGACGAACCCAGCAACGATCTCGACGTCGATACGCTGCGCGCGCTGGAAGACGCGCTGATCGCCTTTCCCGGCTGCGTCGTCGTCATCACCCATGACCGCTGGTTCATGGATCGTATCGCCACGCATATTCTGGCGTTCGAAGGTGATAGCCAGATGGTGTGGTTCGAGGGCAATTATCAGGATTACGAAGCCGACCGCCACCGCCGCCTCGGTACCGAAGCCGACCAGCCGCACCGGCTTAAATACAAGCCGCTCGTAAGATAAACTTACTAATTCATTACGCGCCAGGTGCCGTCCGGCTGCAGGCAGGCGGTGCCGTATGTCGATTGATGATGACCGTCGATCAGGGCGGTTGACTGATACTCGCGGCAGGTCTGCCCGTTGCTGTCGGTATAGGTCGGTGAAGTCTGATTGGCGCTCATCGGCGGCGCGGGCTGGCTATAAACCACGGGCGCCGGCTGCGGCGCATAGACGACCGTCGGAGGCGGCGCATAGTAGGCCGGATAAGGATAATAAGCCGGCGCGTAATAGCCCGGATAATAGGGGGCGTAGCCGCCGAAACCGAAAGCCAAACTTCCGCGAGGGCCGCCGTACCCGCCGTGCCAGCCGCCCCGGTAGCCGCCGTAAGCAAAAGCCGGCGACGCGGAAAAAACGGCAATCGCCAGCGCCGCAAGCGGGATAAATTTCTTGGTCATATGAACCTCCATGGCCTTGTGCAGTATTCCCATTCAAGGCCGAAATAAGGGCGTTTTTATGTCGGGGAATCCGCGTTAACCAAACCGGCCTACCCGGCGCCAGCGCTATGATTGTATTGTGCCAAGGGAGATTTCTTCTTAGTCTGGCGCTTGTTAATAGTCTTTAGGCGCATTTTATGAAGCAGCTGGCTCCTTTATCTCACGTAGCCTTTCGAGCTCTGACCGGTTCGCCATGGCAGAGTTCCGCCGTGCGCCGGCAGGCGAAATATGAGGCGCTGTTTTTAACGGCGGCGAATAAACCGAAAAAGGATCGCGGCAGCATCAGACCCCGTACGGTCCTCGGTTTCGCCTCCCAGGCGCTCGAACTTTTCTCGATCGAGCCGGACCTCTTCATAAGGCACTATATTCTCGGCCACCTCAGCGACGCCCTTGGCCGTCACCAGCAACGTCACGAGGGACAGAATTTTTCCCCCTTCTACGCGCACTTAGGCGAGGTATTAAAGAGGAACGAGGAGCCGCTCCTTACGCCCAAATTGCTCTCTGTCGGTCTTGGGCTTATCAGCCTTGAAAAACAGCCGTCCTGCGGAAACTTTCTCGACCATATGGCCAGTTTCATTTCTTGCGAACTCGGCAAAAAAAGGAACGGGCGCGGTTTTCTCGGATTCCTGCTGCATTCGACGAGGAAAGTGGAGAGCATTACTCTTTCCCATCCTGCGCTGGTGACGCCCGCCTATATAGAGGCATGCTGCAACATGCTGAAAATCCAGCCGCCCCCGATTGCGTCCCGTTCGAGTTGGCGAGAACAACCGCATCAGAAACTTCAAAGAGAAAAAGCGCTTCAAAAAACCCGCCTTATTCTCATGTTACAATTGACAACTGCTCTCTACCTCGGAAAAATTGCCGGCCTTTATACCCTCCATATAGAGGGATCCGGTCTTTTACAGGTTAACGAGTTATTCACGGGAAGAAGCCGCGCCATTCTCGAAGAGCAGACGCGGGGAGGTTCAAACTTAAAAAAAATTCTGGAAAATGTTCTTCACGATGTAAGAGTGGCCGAACAATGGGCGCGCCAAAGTCTGTCTGGTCCCCACCCACAGCCTCCGCCTTATCAGATGTAATAGCTTTCAGGCTGGTCGGGGCGCCCAATCAAGGCGGCGGCGTAGCGAACACGGCGCGGGCATCCGGTTATCAATTAGGATTTTTCGAGTTCGTCCGGCTTATCCCGCGCCAGCAGCTTCATAAGCTTTTTGGCTTCCTTGTCGTCGGTATCGATCTCCAGCGGCGAATCCCGGTTGTTCAGATGCGCCATAAGCACCGGCATGACTTCTTTAATGCTGCCTTGGTTTTCCAGATGCATGAAAACGCCGTCGGTCTGCGTCGCGAGACGTTCATAAGCTTCGCGGCTTTCCTTGTCGCTACCGGTATGGAAGCAATGGATATGAACACCCTGCTCTTTCAGATGCTCCACCTGCCGTAGGGCTTCTTCCATATTGTCGTCGAACCGGTCGCCGATAATCACCAGATCGTCGAGCATTTCGCCGCTGCTGTGGGCGAAGGCCTCGGCGAACAAAGTCTGCCCCTGCTCGCAATGCCAGCGCCGCGCCTGCGCCGCCGCCTTGAACGGCTTCTTGCTCCATTTCGAGCGGTGAATGCAGTTGTCCAGGAACCCCGTGATCCGCAGCTCCAGATTTTCGCGCGCCGCGGCCGCGCCGGCAAACAGCTTCTTCTGGAAATCGTCGATGGTGTCGGCAATAACGCCGACGCGCGACGGATCGCCGGTGATCATGACCTCCACGCGGCGGCGGGCTTCCTTCGGTTGCCAACCCTTGTTCGCCCGCGCGATACCATCCCCGGATTCGGCATCCGGCTTGCGGGCGGCGGAATTGCCGAACATTTCTTGCAGGCGCTGGAAGAAATCTTTCTCGCTCATCGCCCTACTTCGCCTCGTGCATCGCGTTAAGCCTGGTGTACAGATCGCACGCGCCGAAAGTGGCAACCGGATCGACATGGAAAATATCCGGCGTCGGCGGCGGCCGCGTGATGTCGCGCAAACTTTCGCGGACGGTGACGGGGTTTTCATAATATTTGGAGCAGGCGACCTCGATCGGTTCCGTGCCGCCTTCCAGCATCAGGCGCAGAACATCGTGCGTGCCGATCACCGTCGTGATCAGCGTCGAGTGCGAAAGTGGATAATCGATTGTCAGGGTTTTGGGCCCGAAATCGAGCTCGCGGTTCATGTTTTCGATCAGCGCTATTTTCTGGCGGCGCACGAAAGGCGCGTCCCTGTCGGCGACGACCGAACCGGCAATGAGGCTGATCAGAATAATCAGGGTGCCGAACAAAACCCGTCCGGCATGGCCTGCGACCATGCCTCTGATGGCGTTATAAAGCCCGATCGGCAGCAGCAGAAGCGCCGCGCCGCCCGCGCTCACGAGGCCGTTGTAGTAAAGCATGAAGGTTACGAGTAACGGCGCGGCGAGAACCGCGATCCGCGCCGTCGTCCGCGTCGCCAGAACAAGCTGGCCTTTGATTTTGTAGGAGATATTCATCGCCCGGTAGCGGGCATTTTCCTGCATGATCTTTTTAAGCTGCTTGCCGAGGTCGGCATTGATGTCGTGCAGCGAGGAAGTTTCTTTCGACGCCTTCAGTATGGCGTCGAAACTCATGCCGATGTCGCGCATGATCTCGCGCGCCTTGTCGAAGGCATTATGCGCTTCGGCGTCGCTGTCCGATCCCATGCGGTTGAAGGCCGCGCCCAATTCGCGTTTTTTACGCTCACGAATGCTTTCGGGGTGATCGATCCGTTTCCCGACCGGAACCAACGCGCCGAATTTTTTATCTTTCGAACTTTTCATGCCCGTGTCCTTGCCGGAGGCACCTTATTATCAATTCAGTGTTTTTGCCAGTTTTGAAGTAAATCGTTTTAAATATCGCCCTCCTTCGCTAAAGCTACGGAGGGCACCCTTCGATTGGCGAAATGGCTTGCCAGCCGAAGCGGCGCAGCCACGAAGGGTGGTGGATGGGGAAGGATTCGAACCTTCGTACGCTCGCGCGGGCAGATTTACAGTCTGCTGCCATTAACCACTCGGCCACCCATCCCTAGGTGAAAACCACTTGAAGTAACCCGCCGGTGAAGGCGGTCTTGCAACGTCTTTTGCCTCCCCATGGGAGGAAGCTTTCTAACAAAGCCAAGGCCTTAAGGAAACACAATCTTTACCGCGAAAGCGGCGGCAGTACGGAATTTGCTTGCGCTTGTCAATCCCATGCGTATGAGTGCCTTTATGAAACATGCACCCCACTCGCGCTCCCGCGCGCCTTCCGGCAAACCAGGAAAGTTTTCACCCCGCCGCGACGGCGGCAAAAAACACTTTTATACGGCCAAGCCCAAAGACGGCGCTACGGCGCGCTATCCCGACGCCCGCCCTCCGGCGCAGCACGACGGATATCCAGCGCCGGCGCGTTCCGGCAAGCCGGAACGTTTTCCGTCTTCCTTTTCCAAGGACCGGGGCAAAAAACGCTTCGCGCCGAAACACAAAGACGGCAGGCCGGAAAAACATGCCGATGCGCGTCCCGATTTTCATAAACCCGATTTCCGCAAACCGGATTTTCCCAAGAAAAAATTCCGCAAGGAATTCCGGCGGCCCGAGCGCGACGATCGTGCGCGTCCAACCCGCGACGCTGTAAAGCCACAACATACGCACCTGAAACGGCTCCCGGAAAAACCCGAGCGCGACAGCGTGCTGATCTGGGGATTGCATGCGGCGCGCGCGGCTTGGCTTAATCCGAAACGCCGCTGTTTCCGTTTGTGGGTGACCGAAGCCGGGAAGGCCAGTTTCGAAGCCAGTTTCGCCGAAGCGAATGAACTATTGCTGAAGCGCCCCGACCCCAAGCAGGTCGAACGGCACGAACTCGACAAGCTTGCACCCCCCGGCAGCGTGCATCAGGGCATCATGCTGGAAGCGGCGCCCCTGCATGAACCGCCGCTGCACGAAGTTATCGGCGGCGACAATCCGCCCGACCTTTTGCTGATGCTGGATCAGGTCACCGATCCGCACAATGTGGGAGCCATTTTACGTTCGGCCGCCGCGTTCGGCGCGGGCGCCGTCATCATGACTGAGCGCAACGCGCCGATCATGACCGGCGTGCAGGCCAAGGCGGCGTCCGGCGCTACCGAACATGTGCCGCATATCCATGTCGTCAATCTGGCGCGGACGCTGGATGAATTGCAGAAGGCCGGTTACTGGTGCGTCGGCCTTGCCGAAGAAGGCGAAAAAGACCTCAGCGCGCTTGACCTGTCGGGCCGTACGGTACTGGTGCTGGGCGCGGAAGGCGAAGGCTTACGCCATCTCACGCGGCAGAAGTGCGACGAGCTGGCAAAGCTTCCCACCGGCGGCCCTATCGGCAGCCTGAACGTCTCGAACGCCGCTGCTGTCGCGCTCTATGAAGTGCGCCGCCAGAAGAACGCTTTTAAATAAATCCTACGGGCAAAAGAAAAAGCGGGGGCCTTGCGGCCCCCGCCCGTTCGTTCAAGCCTTAGCTTATTTCTTGAGCTTAAGCACGATGACGCCGGTCAAAATCGTGACCAGTACGACGTGCGTAAACACAACCAGCAACACGATATGGCTGAAGCCCATCAGGTTCAGCAGCATCGTAATCGGCAAGCCGATTCCGAACACGCCGAGCGTCAGGCCCGTCTTGACGACGCCATGGATGTCTTTCACGCCGGTCATCAGCGTTTCCATGATGGTCGTAAGGCCATAGCTTGACAGGATGACGAGCAGTATCGACAGCACATCCATTTGCAGGAAGTCGATGGCATGGCCGCCACCGGTTGTAATCACGTCACCGAACAAGTGGGTGCCGTACCACAGATAACCGACAACGACCTGCATGACGATGGTTGCCAGTAGAGTGAACACATTAATCTTACCCATTGAACCCTCCCTTAAAAGCGCAAGGAAATCCTTGCAACTGGATTTTAGGGGAAGAGTATTGAGGATGAGTTAGAATCTTGCGTGGTGCACCGCACGGAAACCAAGTCGCTTTGCACATGCAATAACGCAGGTGCCGTCGTGATCTCGCGGTTGCAGCAAGGACGGATTTTTTATTGCGCCGAACGGCGACTCAGGAATCGAAAAAACCCCTTATTTTTAGGGGGTTTTGAGCGGTTGTGCTTTGCAATAAAATCTTTCATCCTTGCTGGCGACCCGCGTGCGGCTTTTCACAGGTTTTTATTCCGCGATGCTTTCTGACCGCCTTCAGCATAACGAATTGTTCGGTCTCTTTTCCCCGCAGATACGGGGGCAGTTTTATAATAAAACCGAAACGCGCACCTGCAAGGCGGGCGAAACGATCTTCAAGCGCGGCGATGACGGCGCATGGTTCGCCGCCATTCTGGCCGGACGCGTGCGCGAATATGTGCGCTCGCCGGACGGCAAGGCAATGCTGCTGAGCATCATCGAGCGCGGCGAGATTTTCGGGGAACGCTCGCTGCTCGACGGATTGCCGCGCGCCGCCGATGCCGTTGCCGACGAGGAAACCACTTTCCTCGTCATCAAACGCGACGATTTCCTGCCCATCCTTTTCAATT
>JAATFY010000108.1 GCA_015654915.1 Rhodospirillales bacterium | reverse complement strand
CACCAGCGTCACGGCGAAACCGCGCAGCGGGCCGGTGCCAAAATAGGCGAGCACGATGGCCGGGATCAGCGTCGTCACGTTGGAATCGAAGATCGCGCTGAACGCTTTCTCGAAGCCGATATCGATGGCCGTGCGGGCCGGCTTTTTCAATGCCAGCTCATCGCGGATACGCTCATAGATCAGCACGTTCGCATCGACCGCCATACCGATGGTCAGCACGATACCGGCGATGCCGGGCAAGGTCAGCGTCGCCTGCAAAATCGACAGGATCGCGAAAATCAGCGCGATATTGAACAGCAACGCGATATTGGCGAAGATTCCAAACAAACCATAGGCCATGACAAAAAACACCATAACGAGGCCGAGGCCGATCAGGCTGGCGGTCGCGCCCGCCTTGATCGAATCCGCGCCGAGGCCGGGGCCGACGGTGCGTTGTTCGAGAATTTTAATGGGCGCCGGTAACGCGCCCGCTCTCAGCAGCAAAGCCAAATCCTGTGCCGATTGCGTTGTAAAGTGGCCGGAGATGACGCCGCTGCCACCCAATATAGGCTCGCGGATCACAGGAGCGCTGATAACCTTGTTATCCAGCACGATGGCGAACAGGTGGCCGGTATTTTCGCGCGTCGCCTCGCCGAAGCGGCGTCCGCCGACGGAATCGAACTTGAAACTGACGACGGCTTCCCCATTCTGGAACGAAGGCTGCGCATCGACCAGCGTATCGCCGGAAACCATTATACGTTTCTGCACGACATAGCCCTGCCCCGCGCGTTCGGTCGAGGGCAGATATTCCTCCCCCGGCGGCGCAAGGCCAGAGCCAGCCTGCACCATATTCGCGGTTTCGTCGACAAGCCGGAAGGTCAGCTTGGCCGTCTGGCCGAGAAGGTTTTTGATGCGTTCGGGATCGTCGACGCCCGGCAGTTGCACCAGAATGCGGTTATCGCCCTGCCGTTGAATCGAGGGTTCGCGCGTTCCGGTTTCATCGATGCGGCGGCGGACGATTTCGATGGATTGATCCATCGCGGCCCGTTTGCGTTCGGCGATTTTATCGCCGGTCATTTTAATAGTGAACTCGCCGTTGCTCGCGCTCAGATCGAGGTCGCGATCCATATCGTGGATGGCGTCTTTGGCCTTGTCGTTCTGGGTCGGATCGGTGAGCTTGAAATGCACCGCGCCGTTGGCAAGGCCTAAATCGGTATAGCCGATCTTCTCGCGGCGCAGTTCGGCGCGGGTCTGGTCGACAAGGCCCTGCATGCGCTCGTCGATGACCGTATCGGTGGCGACTTCCAGCAGCAGATGCGAACCGCCGCGCAGATCAAGCCCCAGATTGACCGTCTGGTTGGGAAACAGGCCGGGCGTATGTTCCTGCAGCCACGCTACCGTCTTTTGACCCATGATATTCGGCGACGCGTAGAGTATCCCCAGCACGCATACGGCCGTAATCAGGATAATCTTCCAGCGTTCGATATAGATCATGGCTTAGTTTTTCTTTTCGGCTTCGTCGCCATCGTTTGCCGCCGCTGCGGGGTCGGTCTTGGCGGCCAGAGCGGTGACGAAGGAACGGGTGACCTTGATATTCACCCCGTCGGCGATTTCGAGGATAAGAATGTCGTCGCCTTCCAGCCGGGCAATCTTGCCGTGAATGCCGCCGCTGGTGATAACGCGGTCGCCGCGCCGCAGCGCCTTGATCATCTTCGCCTGATCGTCGAGCTTCTTTTGTTGAGGCCGGATGATGAGGACATAGAAGACCGCGAAAATAAGAACCAGCGGCAGGAAGTTCATATACATGGAGGTGCCTGAGCCTCCGGGCGGCGAGATTGCGGCCGCCGTCTGTGCCAGGGCCGATGGAATCAGAAATTGCGTGAAATCAAGCATGCTATCCTCGTGGGGAAACCGTTAGACGAACGACTATAGCCGCAGAAAATTTCGGCGCAACCGTAACGTTTTCAGGGGATTGGAAGGGCTATTGGTCTTCGACCACGGTCTCGTTATAGGATCGCGCTGTCAAAGGATAGCGGTTGGGAGGATCGACGTTAATCAGGCGGTTGCCAGAATCCTTCTGCGGATGGGAAAAACATTCCGGCGTCCCCATAGTTTCGTAGCACCAGCTTTCATGCTGGGCGATCTGGTCGGCCGTATCGGCGGGAGGCAGTTCATCGGGCTTAGTGCCCATAATTCCGCCAGCCGCGGCGCCGAGGCCTATCACCGTGCCGTTGCATCCCGCCAAGGCCAGCATGGCCAGCGCCAGAAATATAAGCGGCAGGGTTTTCGTGGCGGAGGTTTGTGTAAGGGAAGTCTGCATGGCACACTCTTTCGCGGCAGCAAATAATGCCAAGATAAACTTTAGTGGCTTCGGGTTAAGGAAAGTTTAAGGTTTGGAATCATGACGGAACCCCTTATTTGTCAACTATCCAACCGCGGCGTTATCCGCATCGGCGGCGGCGACCGGCGCAATTTCCTGCAGGGGCTTATCAGCAACGATATTAATCTCTGCACACCGGAACAACCGATCTATGCAGCCTTTCTCACGCCGCAAGGAAAATTCCTACATGATATGTTTATCGTCGATAGTGACGGAGCCTTTCTCGTCGATTGCGAATCCGCCCGCGCCAATGATCTGCTGAAACGCCTCGGTATGCATAAATTGCGGGCGAAGGTAACGTTGGAAGATGCACCCGAGTATGAAGTCTGGGCGATGTGGGAACCAACAGAGTTATCGTCATTCCTGCGCAAGCCGGAATCCAGCCAATCCATCGGCCAGAACTTGCGGAAAGACACTCTGGACCCCGACCTTCGTCGGGGTGACGCCGTTTTTTTTGAAGACCCCCGCCTTCCGGCCTTGGGTGCACGGGCGATTGTGAAAAAAGGCGCTTCGCCTGACGGGCAGCGCGTGGATTTCAGCGTCTATGACAAACACCGTCTTGCGCTCGGCGTGCCGGACGGCAGCCGCGATATACTGGTCGAGAAATCGACTTTGCTCGAATGCAATCTCGACCTGCTGAACGGCATAAGCTGGACCAAGGGCTGCTATATGGGACAGGAACTCACGGCGCGCATGTATCATCGCGCCCTGGTCAAAAAACGCCTGTTTCCGGTGAAGATCGAAGGCCCCGCCCCTGCCCTTGGCGCGCCGGTTCTGGCGAACGGCGAGGACATCGGCGAGATGCGTAGCAGTTGCGGGGATTTAGGGTTGGCGTTGCTGAAGATCGAGAAAGTAAGAACGAATGAATTATTTAGCTGTGGCAATTCAACTCTAAAGCCGGTGTTGCCGGAATGGATGAAAACTTAACTTATAACGTCATCCCCGCGAAGGCGGGGACCCAGTCATACTATCCATCAAAAGCTCTGCCTGACAAGGCCACTGGCTCAATGCAAAGCATTGAGCGACTTCAACACGCTTGCTGCTTGCGCAGCAAGCCGGATCAATTTTCTTCCGCCTTGCGGCGAAGAGAAAATTTTCCGGGATGACGTTTTTAAGAAGTAGCTAAATTAAAAACGATAAAAGGTTTGCGCCGAAAGCGATCATGACTACGCCCGCTATCCGGTCGATCCAGTGGCGCTGCATTTCGAGATATTTCTGGAGCGCCTTGCTGGCGACGATGAAGGATAAAAATGTATACCAGACGAACGATATCGTCGGCATCATCAGGATGGCCGTTGCTTGACCGGTGGCAGGCATGGCCGTGGCGTGCGTTGCCGCGAAGATACTCATCCAGTAAGCGATACCTTTGGGATTTGTGGCGCTGGCGATCAGGCCGGAAATAAAAACCTGACGGGCCGATAATGTTTGTGTCGAACCGATAGTAATGCTTTGCGCGGCACCGAATGACTTGCGAAACAGAGTGATGCCGAACCACGCGAGATAACAACCGCATAGCAAATACATAACGTTGGTCAATTGCGGTATTTTAGTGAGGACGGCGTTGACTCCAAACATGGCCAGCACTGCCCATGCTATACCCGCGGGCCATATACCTGCCGCGGCAACAAGGCCCAGTTTTCTGTCGTAAATAGCGCTTCGCACAACCAACAGCATATTCGGTCCCGGCACCATGGCCTGAGCAGCGTGAATACCTGCAAGCAATAAAAGAGTCTGCGTTGTCGGGCTCAAGCCGCATTCCTGCGGGCATCGATATCTTTCTGGTCTTCGATGGCGGCTTGGGCGGCAGCTAGACGCGCGATCGGCACGCGGTAGGGCGAGCAAGATACATAATCGAGACCGACGCGATTGCAGAACTTCACCGAGTTCGGGTCGCCGCCATGTTCGCCGCAAATACCGAGTTTCAAATCGTTGCGGGTTTTGCGGCCACGCTCGACGGCGATTTTGATAAGCTCGCCTACGCCGGTCTGGTCAAGCGTCGCGAAGGGATCATGTTCGAACACGCCCGCGCGGTAATAATCCGGCAGGAAGCCGGCGGCATCGTCGCGGCTGAGGCCGAAGGTCGTCTGGGTCAGATCGTTGGTCCCGAAGCTGAAAAATTCGGCGCTTTCGGCGATTTCGCCCGCACAAAGGGCCGCGCGCGGCAGTTCGATCATGGTGCCGGTCAGGTATTGCAATGTAACGCCTGTCGCCTTCATCACTTCGCCTGCCACGCGGTCGATCATGGTCTTGAGAATATCGAGTTCTTTCTTGGTGGCGATCAGCGGGATCATGATTTCGGGAATGACGCTTTTGCCCAGCTTCTGCATATCCGCCGCCGCCGTGAAAATGGCCCGCGCCTGCATCTCATATATCTCCGGATAGGAAATGCCGAGGCGGCAGCCGCGATGACCGAGCATCGGGTTGGATTCATGCAGTTGCTGCGCCCGCTTGAGGACTTTCTCGACGCTGATGCCGGCAGCCTTCGCCACGTCCTGCATTTCATGCTCGGTCTTGGGCAAAAACTCATGCAACGGCGGATCGAGCAGACGGATGGTGACCGGCAAGCCTTCCATGATGGTAAACAACTCAACGAAGTCCTGCTTCTGCATCGGCTCCAGCTTGGCCAGCGCCGCGCGGCGGCCTTTTTCATCGTCGGCGATAATCATCTCGCGCATGGCAATGATGCGGGTGCTGTCGAAGAACATATGTTCGGTACGACACAAACCGATGCCTTCAGCGCCGAATTTGCGTGCCGTGCGGGCGTCCAGCGGCGTTTCGGCATTGGCGCGAACCTTCATTCGTCGCATGCTATCGGCCCAACCCATCAGCGTGGCAAAATCACCGGACAGTTCCGGCTGGATAGTCGGCACTTCGCCCAGCATCACTTCGCCGGTCGCGCCGTCGATCGTAATCGTGTCACCGGCTTTGACTGTAACGTTCTTTATGGTCATTTGCTGCTTGGCGTAATCGATATGAATACCGCCTGCCCCCGCCACGCAGGGGCGGCCCATGCCGCGCGCGACGACCGCCGCATGGCTTGTCATGCCGCCGCGGCTGGTAACAAT
>JAATFY010000009.1 GCA_015654915.1 Rhodospirillales bacterium | reverse complement strand
TGGATGGCTTCCCGACTGGTAAGCGTCGGTCTGGCGGCTAATTAAGGCCATAACAATATTATCGCCCGCCTAAAAATTCCTCGGCTATACTTGGCCTATGCCGAAGGAAAAAAACACTCTCCGCAAGCGCGTGACCCGCTACGCCAAGGTCTCGACGGCCATGGCGGGGTTCGGCGCGCGCGCGGCGGGCAAGCGCTATCTCGGTATCGACACCGACCGGCAGAAACAGGCGGAACGTTTGCGCGGGGCGTTGGGTGGCCTTAAGGGGCCGCTGATGAAGGTGGCGCAAATCCTTTCCACCATTCCCGATGCCGTGCCGAAAGAATACGCGATGGAACTGGCGCAATTGCAGTCGGATGCGCCGTCGATGGGCTGGCCATTCGTCAAACGACGCATGGCGGCAGAGCTTGGGCCGGCTTGGGAAAAGAAATTCAAATCCTTCGATCATGAAGCCAGCGCTGCCGCTTCGCTCGGGCAGGTGCACAAAGCTATTTCCCATGACGGGCGGCAGCTTGCCTGCAAATTGCAGTATCCCGATATGGCCTCGACGGTCGAAGCCGATCTGCGGCAATTGAAACTCGTGCTGGCGGTTTTCGAACGTGTCGACCGCGCGGTTTCGACCGGAAAAATACAGGCGGAAATCGCCGACCGTTTGCGCGAGGAACTCGACTATGTTCGCGAGGCCAAACATATCGACCTCTACCGCAGCATGCTGGCCGATGTCGAAGGCGTGCATGTTCCTGAAGCTATAAAACCACTATCGACTGATCGCCTTCTGACGATGACATGGCTGGAGGGCGAGAGGCTGGTGAATGTCGCGGCAAAAAGGCCGCTCAAGGAGCGCAACACGATTGCCATGAACATGTTCCGCGCTTGGTACACGCCGTTTTATTATTTCGGCGTCATCCACGGCGACCCGCATCTCGGCAATTATACGGTGCGCAAGGATAACAGCATCAATCTGCTGGATTTCGGCTGCATCCGCGTGTTCAAGCCGGAATTCGTACAGGGCGTTATCACGCTCTATAAGGCTTTACGTGAACATAAGCCCGATCTTGCCGTGGAAGCTTATAAGGCATGGGGTTTTAATAGTCCCAGCAAAGAGTTGGTTCGGATTCTTAATATCTGGGCGGAATTCATTTATGCGCCGCTGCTGGAAGACAAAACGCGGCTGATCGAGGAAACCAACACGGGCCTTTATGGCCGCGAAACGGCCAATAAGATGCATCGGGAATTGCGCAAGATTGGTGGCATCGAAATTCCGCGCGAGTTTGTCTTCATGGATCGCGCCGCCATCGGCCTCGGTTCGGTCTTCCTGCGCCTGAAAGCCGAAATCAACTGGTACAGGATGTTTCAGGATATGATCGGCGGCTTCGATGTAAAAACGCTCGCGAAAAATCAGGCGAAGGCGCTGAAAACAAGCGGACTGGATTCCTGATGAGGTTACCGCAACGAATTTTCCGCATCCCGTTTAGGAAGATGATGCCCGCGCGGTAAATGTTGCGTATGTGTTTTCTGGGGAGCCTCGGCACTATCCGTCAGCATGTAGCCTTCTCCAACCACGGTTTTGATAACGTTGGGCGGACCGAGCGCGCTTCGTACGCCGTTAATCCGCATTTTTACAGCGAGAGTCGGATCGTATTCCGGATTCGTAAAACGGCCGCCCGTTTCCCGATGCAGTTGTTGTTTCGAAAGCACTTTCCCTTTTCGCGTCATCAGGGCGGCGAAAGTGCTGAATTTAACCCCGCGTAATCTGATTGGCTTTTTGCGGCGCGTTACAGTGCGGGTTTTGAAATCGAGAATGATATCCTCATGCCGCATAACTTAAGGAACCTTTATGGGGAGCATACCTGCCATATTCTGTTCTCCAGCTTCAATCGTTTCGTAAGTGAAAAGCTATATAATCTATACGAAATCTAATCTCATTTATCGTTCGCAGCAACTTCCCATAGCGTTAAAAATCGGGCATGGTTAAGGACTTCTGATTCCGTAACCCCTTTACTTTCCTTGCCTTTATGAAAATTGCCATTCCCAAAGAGCGCCGCGCTTACGAAAAGCGCGTGGCGGCCACGCCCGATACGGTCAAGAAGTACCGTGCGATGGGCTATGAGGTGGTGGTGGAATCGGGCGCGGGCACCGAAGCTTCTTATCCTGACGAGCAATACATTGCCGCAGGGGCCCAGATTATCCCCGATGCTGCCATGACCTTGCGCGACGCCGACATTGTTTTGAAGGTTCAACGCCCGATGAACGAAGGCGAGGGCCGCAATGAAATGGGCCTTTTGAAATCGGGCGCAGTTCTGGTGGGGATGCTTAATCCCTATGGGGCCAAAGGCGACCTTGATCTCTATGTCCGGAT